>JAFDGP010000056.1 GCA_019309245.1 Deltaproteobacteria bacterium
AAAATGGATCTGCCCACGCTGAAGCCAAGTGAAGGGTTTCAACCAGCGTTTTTGTTCAACACGCTGCAATCATACCATAAGAGTCCGATCTTCGTTTTTTTGGCGGTGGATTTGGGGTGCTCCGGCTGGATTGACAATTTGTGGCCGGTGCTCTAAATTTATCCTGTCTTCATGTGCAACCTGCCGGTTCAGGCGGTGGCGTGTGCACGAATTTTGGCAAAACTCAGGGGTGGCGTTCCAGCCGCGGAAGCGTCGTGAGAGCTTTGCACAACCTCCTCCCGGGCGGCCGAGCGCACAAAATGTTGCCCTGTAAGCGAGAGCAACGAGTTTTGCAAAGGTCTCGTCGTTTTAACGACAAAGATGTGAAGTATGCCGAAACGCTTATCCAAAACACAGGAAGGCAACACCATGAAACCTCAGACCGGTAAGACCGTGACAATGGGGGCCTTGGACGTGATGCTTGCCCAGCCGGCAGACCTGCCCTTGAAATGGGTGGGACAAAAGGAGTTGATCAAGCAGCTCCTGGCCGCCTGGATGGTGATTGACGAACAAGACACCCCTTTTAACCCCCGCCTGGTCGGAAAACCCGGGGTGGGCAAGACCACCCTGGCCTATGCAGCCGGTCGGCAGCTCGGCAGGGAAATCTACCTGTTTCAGGCAACCATGGACACCCGGCCGGAAGACTTGATTATCACCCCCGTGATGGGAGAAGACGGCCGTGTCAAGTACGCGGCCAGTGCCCTGGTGACCGCGATGGTCCGGGGCGGGGTCTGCATCCTGGACGAAGGCAACCGCATGAGCGAAAAGTCCTGGGCCTCGCTGGCCCCGCTTCTGGATGACAGGCGGTATGTGGAGTCCGTCATTACCGGCCTGACCCTGTCCGCCCATCCGGACTTCCGCTTTGTGGTTACCATCAATGAGGACGCCTCGACCTACGAGATTCCCGAATATATCCATTCCAGGCTCCAGCCGCAGGTTTTCATTGATTTTCCCGAACGTGATGACGAATTGCTGATTCTGAAAGAAAATCTGCCCTTTGCCGATGAAGACGTCCTAAACTACATGGTGGACTTTCTCCAGCGCGCCCATGAGGCCGACGAGGTGTATTCGGTGCGCGATGGGATCAATATGGCGCGCTACGCCCTGAAGATGATCCAGGCCACAGGCATGGATCAAACAGAGGCACTGCATCAGGCCATCTTGAACGTGCTGGGGGACGAGGCATTGCGATACGAGCCATGAAGCCCCTCCGACGCTTTCTGGAATCTTTCGGCCCCGTTCATCCCCTGCCGGTGGTGCATTACAGCGTAGAGTTCTCCGACGCCGTGCGCGACGCATTTCAACGAATCCGGCCGGATGCCGTGGCCGTGGAATTGCCGCGCTCCATCCAGGCCGTGGTTGAAAAGGGGGTGCGGCGTTTGCCGGAGCTGTCCGTCGTCCTGTACCAAAACGACCAGGCGGAAACCATCTACCTGCCCGTGGAGCCCACAGACCCGCTTACCGAAGCGATCCGCACGGCCCAGGAGACCGATGTTCCGGTCTTTTTTATTGATCCTGATGTGGACAGCTACCCCGCGAGCCGGGATTATATCCCGGACACCTACGCGGTACACCGGGTGGGCATAGAGGCCTATACCGAGCTGTACCGGCATGCGGCACTGCCATACTTGAAAAAAGGCCCTGTGGACCGGCGACGAGAAGCCGGTATGGCCTTCAGGCTCCAGCGACTGGCGGCCCGCTATGACAGGATCTTGTTCGTGTGCGGCCTGAGCCATGTGGATGGCGTGCGCGAGGCATTTTCCCGGCCTCAGGCCGAGCCCCTGGAAAAGACAAGACGCACCGGGGTCAGCCTGTTCAATCTTCATCCGGACGACCTGGCCGAGGTCCTGTCGGCGTACCCGTTTTTGACCGCCTTGTATGAATACCGGAGAAAGACCCTGCCGCCCGAGCCGGAGTTGTCCCGGTTTACGGTTCGAAAAAAACTGGGGGCCTTAACCCTCATGGACGGGGGCAAAGGGGCCTGTTCAGAAGAAGAGGCCCTGGATGCCTCCATTCGCTGGGCGGTGCATCACATGAAACCGGGCCCGGTGGATCGTCAGGTGGCGGCCATGCGGCTCTTTGAACAGGCGAGCCGTCACTATCGCCAGGATACCGGCGAGACGGTGACCCGATGGCAAAAACGCGCGTTTTTCCGGTTTGTGCGCAACTATGCCCTGCTCGAGAATCGTCTCCTGGCGGATTTTTATCAACTGCTTACCGCTGCACGCGGATGCGTGGATGATAATTTTTGTTATGTCTTCTGGCGTCTGGGTGCCTTTTATCCCTGGCAGAGGGCCGGGGGCTCCGTGCCGACCATCCGGCTCAACGGCGAGATGTTGCTGCTGGGCACCCGCAAGATCCGCATTCGGCGGCGGCTGCCCCGGGTAAAACGGCGGCCGGTGTATATCCCAAAAAAAAGACGCGTTTCGGAACGCAGGCCAGGAGAATGGATGGAGGGCTTTGATGATCCCTATATCTGCTCTTATCCACCGGAAGACATGGCTGTAGAAGACTACGGGGGGTTTCTCAAGTCCAAGGGCACATACTTGCTGTCCTCGGAAGAGGCGGCCAGTGTGCCCTTTGAAACCACCATTTTGGACGGCATCGATATGCGCGAGACAGTCCGTCACCTGCATGAGGGCCGAATCTACGTAAAGGAATTTAAGAAAATCAAGGGCGGCGTGGGCTCCGTGGTGGTCATCTTTGATGAAGCCGATGAAAAATACCCGTATCTGATGACCTGGCTTGGCGAGCACGACCAGGAATCGGACATGGCGTTCTATGCAACGGACCCCGGGCAACACATCGTAGGGCCGGGCATTTGCCGGTGTGTATACGGCGGATTCGTGATGACCTTTCCGCCGCTTCGCCTGGCCGATGTCTGGTCGGATCCGGAATACGCATGGGCCCGTAACAAGGCGGAACGGCTCTTGCTAGCCGGCCTTGAGTACAGTCTGGAAAAACATGTGATCTATGTGGCCAAGTCTCCGCCGCGTTCATTCATCAAACAGGTTGCCAGCCGTTGGGGGAAACGCATTGTGTACGTTCCCATCGGTCAGCTTTCGCCCATGAAGCTCAAACAGATCAGAACACTGCATATTCTGGCGGGAAAAGACAAGCGGCGCATTGCAAAGGATTATATCTGGTAGAAAAGGTCAGCGGCCACCAGGAAACTTTGGTGTTGAGGCCCCTTTCAGGGGTCTTCCTCATCCCACCAGTTCCACTGGTGGTGGCTGATTGCCGTAGTCCAGCAGGCCGGCAAAGGGGGGCTTATGGAAAAAAAGATTCTGGTGGCCGTGGACGGTTCTCAACAGGCGAAGGCCGCGGTCGCGTACGCAGTGGCCATGTCGTCTCAGGTGAAACCGCTGACCTTTACCCTGTTTCACGGGCAGCCGGTGGTCTCCGGGTTTCTCCTGGATGAGGCCAAAAAAGACAAGCAGGCGGAGGCGGCCTTAAAGACGCTGATCAGGCGAAATGCGGAGGCCTCGGAAAAGCTCCTGGCGCGGTACAAGGCACAGATGGTCCGCATGGGGGTCCCGGAACGCGCCATTGACGTGATAAGCCGGCCCCGGGTGTTCGGTCTTTCAAAAGACATCCTGGATTGTGCTCAACAGGGGCTCTATGATGCTGTCGTCGTGGGCCGTCGAGGACTGTCACGTCTTCAGAAGACGCTTATGGGCAGCCTGACCGCCGACCTGGTGGGCCATTGCCGTGATGTGCCCCTGTGGATCGTGGACGGCGGGGTGACTTCGCACACGTTCCTGGTCGCGGTCGATGGTTCGGAGGCGTCCCTTCGAGCGATCGATCACGTGAGTTTCATGCTGGGTGGAAATCCGGATGTCACCATGACCCTGTTTCACGTGATCCCCAGGGTGGGGGACTACTGCGTGGTTGATTTCGGTCACCAGGTCAAGGCGGCGGATACGGTCTTGGCCCGCGGGGACAGGCGCTGTATCGATAATTTTTACGGAATGGCCCGTCACATCATGAAAGAACGGGAGCTCCAAGAGGATCAGGTCGAGATCAAGGTCGTCAAGCGGACCGTGAATCCGGGCAAGGCCATCATGAGCGAGGCGAAAAAAGGCGACTACGGCACCGTGGTTATCGGTCGGCGAGGACAGGGCAGATCCTTTTTTATGGGAAGCATCTCACGGTATGTGCTGGATAAAACCGTGGGTCGGGCGGTGTGGCTGGTGAGTTGACCTTCGCCGAGAGCTTCGGCTTGACGAGAAAGAAAGGATGCCCTGTCACTTGGTCCGCCGAACTGCCCCGGGCTTTTCGGGTCCGCTCTGCTCGCCGATCTGGCAAGCGTCTTTGAGTCAGGTGGAAATACCCAACTTGGGCAAGACATAAACCTGCAACAAGACCCAAACGGCGACAACGGCCAGGATGATCAATATGTCAGACATGACTGTTTCCCTTCGCGGCCCGCGAGGTCTTATTGCGCTCAGGAAAAACCTCCCGACGACGACCCGCAAGAAGAGGTGAGCGTGCCAGGGCCCCTACCGGAGGCCTCTCCGGACGAAAACACAGACAACAACCGTTTTGTCTGCGAGGCCCCACACTGTGGGCATGTGACCCGTTGCTTGTCTGTAGAAAAGACAATGCGTTCAAATTCCAGGCCGCATTTTGTGCATCGGTATTCATATAACGGCATGGTGGCCCCTCCTGATTCTTGATGGAATGCTCATGGCCATGGAGACCACTGCGACATCACTGAATGGTATCCGAAATTTATATCATATAACATAGGCATTAAGAAGAAGATTGCAAGCCGGATAGGGATTCCCAAATCCACCGCCAAAAAAACGAAGATGGGATCCTTTTTACGTGATCGCAGTGTGTTAACCGAAAAGTGCTGGTTGAAACCTTTCACCTGGCTTGAGCGTAGGCAGATCCATTTTTATCTTCGTTTTTTGGCCCTTCGGGGATGCCGATTTTACCGGATCTGCTTTGTTGGTGGGCGCTTGAAGTACACAAGTACGTCGGCACGCCCACCGCCTCGCATCTCCGGCAAACTCGGCAACCGGTGGATTTGGGGGATTGCCCGAGAGTTTTTTCTGTATTGCATGCAATAGATTCCAAACGATAATGAGGTTGGTCATGATGAAAGCCCTCTTGCCGTGGCTGTTGGCGGCAGCCTATGTGATTTGTCCTTATGACGTGCTGCCGGACTTTTTGGTCGGACCCGGATGGATGGACGATTTGGTGGTCCTGGGCCTGGCCTACTGGTGGGCCCGACGGGTCCGGCAGATGCAGCCGAATCCATCACGGCCGTCGAGTGGAACCGGGCCCGAAGGAAACCGGGACACGCGGGCATCCGCTGATGACCCCTATGAGGTCCTTGGCCTTCGCCGGGGGGCGTCTGCCGAACAAATCCGAGCGGCCTACCTCCGGTTGGCCGCACAGTATCACCCGGATAAGGTTCAGCATCTTGGAAAAGAATTTCAGGACCTGGCCCACGAGAAGTTTACGGCGATTCAAAGGGCCTACGAGAGGCTCGGGGGGGCCTGATTTGGTGAACCGGCCCCCAAATTCGCCTTGCATCTCCGGCAAACTCGGCAACCGGTGGATCCGGATGGTGGAATTCTCCTTGAACCATACGTTTGTCTCTGATATTCTTTAAATTTTTGAAGCCAGTCAATCTCCATAAATGAGCACCTTTTTCGGTCCGCGGATGGGCACCCGTTGGTTTCTGGATACCCCGGGGTGCATGGAGGGGCGATACAGTCCGTGCCGTTCGTTTTAAAGCGCAGAAAAACCCGTCCGATTTCGATCGGTGGGGTACAGGTGGGCGGAGAGGCACCGATCTCGGTGCAGTCCATGACCAACACCTTTACCCACGATGTCGCCGCCACGGTCGAGCAGATCCACCGCCTTGAACGCGCGGGCTGTGAGCTGGTCCGTGTTGCCGTGCCGGACACAGCGGCGGTGGAGGCCATCCCGGCAATCAAGCAGCAGATCGCCATTCCTCTGATCGCCGATATTCATTTCGATTACCGGCTCGCCCTGGGGGCGCTGGAGGCCGGGGCGGACGCCCTTCGCATCAACCCCGGCAACATCGGGGGCCCCCGTAAGGTTAAGGCGGTGGCACAGGCAGCCCGGAAGCGCGGCGTGCCGATCCGCATCGGGGTCAATGCGGGCTCGCTTGAAAAGGATTTGTTAAAAAAGCATGGCTCGGCCACGCCGGAGGCGATGGTGGAGAGCGCCTTGCGTCATGTGGAGCAATTGACGTCCTTTAGGTTTTCAGACTTGAAGCTTTCTATCAAGGCCTCGGACGTGGCCCGCACCGTGGAGGCGTACAGGCTGCTGGCGGATGGCACTGGGCTGCCATTTCATGTGGGGGTAACCGAGGCCGGGAGCCTGGTTTCCGGTACGGTCAAATCGGCCCTGGGCATCGGCATGCTTCTGGCCGAAGGCATCGGAGACACGCTTCGGGTCTCGCTTACAGGCGATCCGGTGGCTGAGGTGCGGGTGGGCTTTGAGATCCTCAAGGCCCTCAAGATCAGACAGCGGGGGCCGGATATTGTGTCGTGTCCTACCTGCGGGCGGTGCAATATCGACCTGGCTGCCGTGGTGGACGCGGTGGAGGAGGCGCTGGCGACTGAGACCACCCCTGTCCATCTGGCCATCATGGGCTGTGTGGTCAACGGGCCGGGAGAGGCCCGTGAGGCCGATATCGGCATTGCCGGTGGCAAAGGGCATGGGGTCTTGTTCAGAAAAGGAAAGGTGGTTCGAAAGATTCCCCAAGAAAGACTGGTGGAGGTCTTGCTTGAGGAAGTAAGCCGTTATTGCCAGGCAAGGAGTTGAGAGAGGATATGGGAAAGCAAGAAAGAACGGCGGTTTCCCCCAGACGTGATGAAGATTATCCCGAGTGGTACCAGCAGGTCGTCAAGGTGTCGGATCTTGCGGAAAACTCGCCGGTTCGAGGCTGCATGGTGATCAAGCCCTGGGGCTATGCCCTGTGGGAAAACATGAAAGAAATTCTGGACGCCATGTTCAAGGCGACCGGTGTAAAGAACGCATATTTCCCTGTGTTTATTCCGATCCGGTTTCTGGAAAAAGAGGCCGAGCACGTGGAGGGTTTTGCCAAAGAATGTGCGGTGGTGACCCATCATCGGCTGGAAAGTGCCGAGGGCGGGGGCCTGGTGCCGGCCGGCCCCCTGGAAGAACCCCTGATTGTCCGGCCTACCTCGGAGACGATTATCGGGGAGTCTTTTTCGAAATGGGTGTCCAGCTACAGGGATCTACCGCTTTTGATCAACCAGTGGTGTAACGTGGTCCGGTGGGAGATGCGGACCCGGATTTTCATGCGGACCAGCGAGTTTTTGTGGCAGGAAGGCCACACAGCCCACGCGGACAGCCGGGAGGCTATGCAACGCACGCTGCAGATGCTCGATGTCTATGAAACGTTCGTCAAAGAAGCGCTTGCCCTTCCCGTGATCAAGGGGGAAAAGACGCCGTCCGAGCGGTTTCCGGGTGCGGTCAACACCTACTGCCTGGAAGCCATGATGCAGGATCGAAAGGCGCTTCAGGCCGGCACATCGCATTTTCTGGGGCAAAACTTCGCCAAGGCCTCGGGGATCATGTTCCAGTCGGCAAAAGAACGCCAAGAGTATGCGTGGACTACCTCCTGGGGGGTCTCCACCCGGCTGATCGGGGCGATCATCATGGCCCACAGCGATGACGACGGCCTGGTCCTGCCGCCTGTGATCGCCTCGGCCCACGTGGTCTTGCTGCCCATTGCCAAGAAGGCCGCGGACAGGAGCCGGGTTATGGAGGTCACCCGGGCCCTGGCTCGCGAGCTGGGCGCAGTCAGGTATCGGCATCGCCGGATTACGGTGGAGATCGACGACAGAGACACGGGCGGCAGGGGCTGGGACTGGATCAAGAAGGGTATCCCTTTGCGCGTGGAAATCGGACCGCGGGACATCGCGCAGGGTGCGGTTATGCTCGGGCGGAGGGATCGCGGGCCCAAAGACAAAGAGTCCATCGGCCGGGATGCATTTCCGAAGAAAATTGTTTCCATATTGGATGAGATTCAGCAGGCCCTCTTTGACCGGGCCCTGCGATTCCGCCGGGCGCATACCGTGTCGATTGATGCGAAAGACGCCTTTTACGACTTTTTCACCCCTCGCCGTATCAAAAGGCCTGAGATCCACGGGGGCTTTTCCCTGAGTCACTGGTGCGGAAGCGCGCAGTGCGAGGCAAAGGTCAAAGAGGACCTCGGCGTCACCATCCGCTGTATTGCCCTTGATGCCCAGGACGAACGCGGGTCCTGTATTGTGTGCGGAAAGCCCAGCGCCAGGCGGGTGGTGTTTGCCAAGGCCTATTAACCATGATCCGTATCACAGATATACTGGACCGTATCAATATCTACCACCCGGAGGCCGACCTGGATCTGGTGGAGCGGGCCTATGTGTATTCGGCGCGGATTCACGAAGGCCAGGTGAGACTTTCCGGAGAGCCCTACCTGTCGCACCCTCTGGAGGTTGCCGGATTGCTCACGCAATTGAAACTGGACACGGTGAGCGTGGCGGCCGGGCTCCTTCATGACGCCCTGGAGGATACCAGTGCGACAGCCGAGGAACTCACCGGGATGTTCGGCCCTCAGGTGACCCGCATCGTAGAAGGGGTAACCAAGCTCAGCAGCCTGTCGTTCAGGAGTTCGGAGGCCCGGCAGGCGGAGAGCTTCCGGAAGATGATCCTGGCCATGGCTGATGATATCCGGGTGATCCTGACCAAATTGTGCGACCGGCTCCACAACATGCGGACGTTGCAATTTCAAACAGAACATAAACAGGTCAGGATCGCCCAGGAAACGCTGGATATCTATGCCCCGATTGCCAACCGGCTGGGGATTTCCTGGATCAAGAACGAGCTTGAAGACATTTCCTTTCTGTATCTCCATCCGCACAAGTACCGTGAGATCGAAAAACAGGTTGCCCGAAAACGCGAAGAGCAGCAGGAGTATATTGATACGATCAAAGAGGTCATTCAGGAAAAAATGACGGCCTCGCACTTAAACTGCGAGGTTCAGGGCCGTCACAAGCACTTTTACGGCATTTATCAGAAGATGGTGGCCCAACAGGTGGCATTTGAAGATGTCTATGACATCCTGGGGTTTCGAATCATCCTCGAGACCGTCCAACAGTGTTACGAAGCCCTGGGGGTGATCCATTCCATATGGAAGCCCATCCCTAAGCGGTTCAAGGACCATATCGGAATCCCCAAGGCGAATATGTACCAATCTTTGCATACCACCGTGGTCGGGCCGTTCGGGGAACGCGTGGAGATCCAAATTCGTACCAGGGACATGGACCGTGTGGCCAAAGACGGCATCGCGGCGCACTGGCAGTACAAAGAAGGGCGGTCGTTTGATGAGGAGGACAGCCAGGTCTTTGCGTGGTTGCGCAAGCTGGTCGAAGAGCAGAAGTACGTCAAGGATCCCAACGAGTTCATGGAAACGGTCCGTATCGAGCTCTTTCCCGATGAAGTCTACGTCTTCACCCCTCGGGGCGACGTCCTGAGCCTGCCCAGAGGGGCGACGCCGGTGGATTTCGCCTACGCCATCCATTCCGAAGTGGGCAACCAGTGCATGGGGGCCAAGGTCAACGGCCGCATGGTCCCCTTGAAGTATGAGTTGAAGACCGGCCAGCGGGTTGAGGTGATTACCTCGCCCAATCACAGGCCGAGCAAGGATTGGCTGAATTTTGTCAAGACCGCCAAGGCCCGCTCCAGGATACGCCAGCATATCAAGGCCGAGGAACGAAAGCAGAGTCTCGAACTGGGGCGCGAACTGTGCGACAAGGCCTTTCGAAAGCACCACTTGAGCCTGAGCAAACAGATGAAGACGGCCGGGTTTCAAAAGGCCATTGAGGACCTTGGATACAAGACCGCCGAAGACCTGATTGCGGGGGTGGGGTACGGCAAGGTAACGCCGCTCCAGATCGTTCGCTACTTCGCTGCCAGGGGCGAACTTGAGGAACCCAAAGAGGGCCTGGTACACAAGCTCAAGGGGCGCATGCGCAGAACCCGGCCGAAGTCAGGCATTCTTGTCAAAGGGGTGGATAACATTCTGGTCCGGTACGGCAAGTGCTGTAACCCGTTGCCCGGGGAACCGGTGACCGGATATATTACACGCGGGCAGGGCATCACGGTCCATCGGGTGAATTGTCCCCACGCATTGAATATGGATCCGGCGCGCCGGATCGAGTTACAGTGGGCGCCGGAAACCGATGAGCTCTACCCGGTCCGTATCCATATCCTTTGCCACGACAAGATGGGCCTGCTGGCCGGTATTACCGGGGCCATCAGTGACCTGGAGGCGAACATCCTGGATGCCAGTGTTAAGACCGGAGCCGACCAGAAGGCAGAGTGTTATTTTACGATTGCCGTGTCCGGGGCCCAGCATCTGGATAAGGTCATGAAGTCGGTCAAAAAGATCAAAAACGTTATTGCTGTGAGCCGGATCGAAGGCTAGCGCTGAGAGGGGGCCGCACAGGGTGCAATAAGAGAGCTTTGCACAACCTCCTGCCGGCAGTCAGGTCGTCTTTCCCTCAAGGCGATATGATCCAGGCCG
>JAFDGP010000057.1:0-10605 GCA_019309245.1 Deltaproteobacteria bacterium
GGATCCCACCTGTGCCCGCATAAAGGCCCTCGGTGTTCTCTCTGACCACCACAAAATCAATATCGTCCGGGCCCTTGTCTTTGACAGGAGTTTCCACCCCTGGATACAACGTCACCGGCCGCAAGTTGATGTACTGGTCCAGGGCAAAACGAAGCTTCAACAAAACCCCCTTTTCCAGGATGCCCGGCGGGACCTCCGGATCTCCAATGGCACCCAGGTACATGGCATCGCATCGCTTAATGGCCGCCAGGGCTTTCTCGGAAACGGTCTCTCCGGTTTTTTTGTAATGCGCCCCCCCCAGATCAAGCGGGTGCCAGACAAACTCAAAGCCCGCCCTTTGCGAAACACAGCTTAAGACCTTCTGTCCTTCGGCAATCACCTCGGGACCGGTCCCGTCTCCCGGTATTACAGCGATATCATATGTTGTTTTCGTCATCGTTTTTTCAACACGTAAGCCATCAGGCCCCCAGAGGCAATCAGATCTTGCATGAACGACGGCATCGGATGCGCAGAGAAACGCCGTGCGTTTGCGTGGTTTATGATCTCACCCGAATCCGGATCAACCGATACCCGGTCCCCGGAGGCAATGCCCTCAGCAACACCATCCGCCTCAAAAATTGCCAAACCCATGTTCAAGGCGTTCCTAAAAAAAATCCGGGCAAAACTCTCAGCCACCACGCACGCGATACCGGCCCCTTTTATCGCCATGGGGGCGTGTTCTCTGGAAGAACCACAGCCAAAATTGCGACCCGCCACAATGATATCGCCCCGGACGATTTTTTTTGAAAAGTTCGGGTCCACACCTTCCATGCAGTGCCTGCCCAGCTCGGCGCTGTCAGTAGTCACCAAATAGGGTGCCGGAATAATGACATCGGTGTCAATGTTGTCACCAAACGTCCAGGCCTTTCCTTCAATTCTTCCCATCCTCGTCCCCTACGGCTTTACAGCTCTTCCGGCCCGGCCACGCGGCCCAGCACGGCTGAGGCCGCCGCCACGGCCGGCCCTGCCAGATAGACCTCGCTGGACGGGTGCCCCATCCTGCCCACAAAATTCCGGTTGGTCGTTGCCACCGCTTTCTCACCCGGTCCCAGAATGCCCATAAACCCGCCCAGACATGGCCCGCACGTGGGCGGGCTGATGATCCCCTGAGCATCCAGAATGATATCAAACAGGCCTTCTTCCATGGCCTGCCGATACACCGTGGGGCTTCCGGGAATCACGATAAGGCGCACCTTTGGATCCACTTTCCGACCCTTGAGCACCGCCGCGGCCATTCGCAAGTCCTCGATCCGTCCGTTCGTACAGGATCCGATCACCACCTGATCAACCGCAACGGTCCCCACCTCCTGAACCGCACGCGTATTGTCTGGCAAATGCGGACAGGCAACCTGAAGCTCAATCCCGGATGCGTCATAGACCCGCTCTTGCACATACTCGGCGTCCGGATCACTCTCATAGACCTGAAAGGGCCGCGTTGCCCGCTTTTGCACATAGTCCCGTGTCTTTTGGTCCGGCGCCACGATGCCGCTTTTGGCACCAGCCTCAACGGCCATGTTGCACATGGTCATGCGTTCCGATACTGACAGTGCCTCAATGGCCTCTCCGGTAAACTCCATGGCCCTGTATGTAGCGCCGTCTACCCCGATGTCGCCGATGGTATACAGAATCAAGTCTTTTCCAGTTACCCACGGCCTGCAGCGGCTCTTGTAGGTAAATTTCATGGATTGCGGCACCTTGAACCACACCTCGCCTGTCACCATGGCGGCAGCGATGTCCGTACTGCCCACTCCGGTAGCAAAGGCCCCCAGCGCGCCATCTGTGCAGGTATGGCTGTCGGCGCCGATGACGATCTCCCCGGGCAGCACAAGGCCTTGCTCGGGCAACAACACGTGCTCAATGCCCATGCGGCCCAGTTCAAAAAAGTGCTTGATTCCGTACCGGGCGGCAAAACGGCGCATCACCTGAACCTGTTCGGCAGACCGGATATCCTTGTTCGGGACAAAATGGTCCGGCACCAGGGCAATTCTGTCCGCATCGAACACCGTTTCCACCCCGGCACTTTCAAAGACCTCGATCGCAATCGGTGCCGTGATATCATTGGCCAAAGCCAGGTCGATCTGAACACTGAGAAGCTCCCCCGGCGTTACCGCCTCCCGTCCCGCGTGAGCAGCCAGGATTTTTTCCGTGATCGTCCGGCCCATCATGTCGTCTCCTGAGAAGGGGCCTCCGCTCGATCGGCGCCCTGAGGTTGGTTAGCCTGCCTGTGGCGCAACGTAACAAAAGGACCGGAAACCACATACGCCAGCATAATCACAAACAATGCAATGCTTGGCTCAGCGGCGATCACGATCGCCAGAAGAATGAAAAACACGAGCATGTTGAACCGCATCGCCCTAAACAAGCCCGCCCGCTTAAAGCTGTAATACTTGACCGTGCTCACCATCAAAAAGGACAACACGTAAATCATGATCAAGATGGTCACGTGCCGGGCGGTCCCTGTACCGCCCAGACGGTTCATCACCAAAACCGTCGTGGCAATCATAGAGGCTGCCGCCGGTATTGGAAGACCCATAAAGTATGCACTACTGACCCGGTCTGCCAGGGTATTAAACCGCGCCAGGCGAAGAATCCCGCAGGCCACAAAGAGCAACGCGGCCAGCCAGCCCAACCGCCCGAAGGGCTCCAGGGCCCACAGGTACACCAGCACTCCCGGGGCCACACCAAAGGACACGGCATCACTGAGAGAATCGTATTCCAGGCCGAACTTGCTCATCGTACCGGTTACCCGGGCGATCTTGCCGTCCAAGGCATCAAAAACCGTGGCGATCAGAATCGCCACGGAGGCCTTTGTAAAACCGCCCTGGATGGCGGCAATAATCGCATAAAAGCCACAAAAAAGGTTGGCTGATGTAAACAGGTTCGGCAGCACATAAATCCGCCGCTGTCTTTTCCTTCTGTCCGACCGTCTTCTACGCTTCATGACAGATGCCCCACAATGGATAACCCCGCCAACACCTTGTCGCCGACACACACGGCGGGTTTCGTGTCCGTCGGAAGATAAAGATCCACCCGGGAGCCGAAACAGATGATGCCGAAACGCTGTCCGCGGCTCAACCGCTCCCCGGGGTGGATCCGGCATACAATACGCCTGGCAATCAGCCCTGCAATCTGTACAACGACCATGCACCGGCCGTCGTGTAGTTTCAGGACCACCGCGTTGTGTTCGTTATCCCTGGATGCCTTGTCCAGGTTTGCAGAAAAAAAACAGCCCGGATGATATTGGACGTCTACCACTGTCGCGTCATCCGGGATGCGATTCACGTGGACGTTGAACACCGACATGAACACACTAATTTTAAGAGCCTGCTCCGAGGTAAACGGACACAGCCCAGTCTCCACACAAACGATCTTGCCGTCCGCCGGAGACACAACCACCCCAGGTTGCGCGGGGATTAACCGATCCGGATCTCTGAAAAAAAAGACGGTGAACACCGTGGCGATCAAAAAAAAGAGGGCCGCTGCACCGAAGCCCAATGCGCCAAGGTAAAGAGTCACAAAGGCTAAACCCGCAATGATCGGCATCCCTTCAGGAGCAATGCCGATCAGCCTTCTATTCCGCCCGTCCCCGGGCACGGTCTGCTGACCCAAAGCACCGGATCCATTGATCGGCTCAACGCAATCCGTCTCGGGCGCACCCTGCGATGTTTTTTTGCAATTATATCTTTTTTCAGTCATTTGTCAACCAACCGAGAGCAAAGCACACATGTTCAATGAAACGATGACCTCCACCCCCAACCCGGATTTTGTCCACTTTAAACCACGTCCTTTGGGCAGGGCGACAAGCCGTTGCGTTTCAGCTCCGCATCCGACTTACGCAGATAGCAGGGAACAAGGACCGCAGGGTCACAGCCCGCCCCGGCTCTGATCTGCTGTGCCCCGATGTGGGCGACGATAACACTGCGGGGCGTATTTAGATATTCGGGGGCAAACCACGCCTGCGGACCCAGCCGTTGTTTGATAATCTTCTTGTATACCACAGTTCCATCGCCTACAAAAAGGCAAGGTTCGGTCATTTGTGACAGCCAGGCCTCCGGATCGGCGGCAACCTCCGGCATCACTTCTTGCCACTGCCCAACCGGATCCCACCGGTAAAGGGCGGTAAAAATCTGCCCTTTCCGGGCATCCAGCATCGGACAAACCAGTTCCCGAGAGCACGGAAACTGAAAGGCCAAGGCCTTCAGCGTCGATACCGCAGCTACGGGTTTTCCCGTCGCAAAAGCAAGGCCCTTGACGGTGCTGACCCCGATTCGCAATCCGGTAAAACTCCCAGGGCCCACTGTCACTGCAAACGCGTCGCATTGATCCAAGACCAGCCCGGACAACCGCAGGGCCGTATCAACACATCTCAAGAGACGCTGTGCGTGCGTCTTTTTTCGGGTCACCTCCAAAGAGGCAACCAACTGGTCGTCTCTCAAAACGGCCACCCCGGCCGTCCACGTAGAGGTGTCAACCGCCAGCAGATTCACGACCGGACCTGGCCCTTGGCCTTGGACCGCTTTGGCGGCTTTGGGCACAACACGTGTTTCAAGACCTCGTCCATAGAACGCACAGGGATAAAGGTAAGTTTTCGTCTTACACGCGACGGAATTTCAGCCAGGTCCTTTTGATTTTGTTCGGGAATGATCACCTTAAAGACCTTTGCCCTCAAGGCCGCCAGCGCCTTGTCCTTGACCCCGCCGACGGGCAGAACCCGTCCCCGCAGGGTAATCTCTCCGGTCATGGCAATGTCCCTGCGTACCGGCCTGCCGCTTAACGCCGACACAAGCGCAGTGGCCATGGTTACCCCGGCAGAGGGCCCATCTTTTGGAATGGCCCCGGCCGGCACGTGAATATGAAGGTCCTTTTCCTCGTAAAACCCTGCCCGGATTCCCAGGGCCTTGGCATGAGACCTGGCATAGGACAACGCGGCTTTTGCAGACTCCTGCATGACTTCACCGAGCTGGCCTGTCAGCGTCAACTCGCCCTTGCCCTGCATGGTGGCAGCTTCCACATAGAGCATTTCACCGCCGGCCTGGGTCCAGGCAAGGCCCGAGGCGACACCGACTTCGTGTTCATCTTGCCCCGGTTCCGGAAGAAACTTGGCCACCCCCAAAAATCGATGCACATTGCCGCGGGTTATCAGGAAAGGCCCTTTTTTTCCTTCGGCCACCCGGCGCGCGATTTTCCGGCACACGGTCGCGATCTCTCGTTCCAGGTTCCTGAGTCCGGCCTCAAGCGTGTACTCGGCGATGATCTTGCGGATCGCTTCGGGCGAAAACCGAACAGCCACGTGGGCAATGCCGTTGTCTTTGAGCTGGCGAGGCACCAAAAAGCGCTGCGCGATGGCCAGTTTTTCTTCCTGGGTGTATCCTGTCAGCTCGATAATCTCCATACGATCCCTCAACGCCGAAGGGATGGGATCGGCAAGGTTTGCCGTGGTGATAAAAAGCACTCTGGACAGATCAAACGGAAGGTTGATATAATGATCGCTAAATTCCGTATTTTGTTCGGGATCCAACACCTCCAGCAAAGCCGCCGCCGGGTCTCCGCGGAAATCGGTTCCGATTTTGTCCACCTCATCCATCATGAAGACCGGGTTGTTGGTTCCGCACTGCTTCAGTCCCTGCAGGATCCGCCCCGGCAGAGCCCCCACATACGTGCGCCGATGCCCCCGGATTTCCGCCTCGTCTCGCACCCCCCCCAACGAAATCCGAAAAAACCGTCGGTTCATAGCCCGAGCGATCGACTTGCCCAGGGAGGTCTTACCCACCCCGGGAGGACCTACGAAACACAGAATCGGGCCCTTCATTTGCTTGTTCAGTTTTCGAACGCTCAGATATTCCAAAATGCGATCTTTGACTTTTTGAAGATTATAGTGGTCCTCATCCAGGACCCGCTTGGCCTTCTCGATATCCAGCACATCCTGGGTCGATCGCTTCCAGGGAAGCTCCACCATCCAGTCCAGGTAGGTCCGCACAATCGAGGCCTCCGCGCTGTCTGGATGCATCTGTTCAAGGCGACTGAGCTGCTTATCTACTTCTTTTTTGGCCCTTCGGGACATCTTGGCCTTGGAAATCCGGGCCTTATATTCCGCAATCTCCCGGGTACGGTCATCCATGTCTCCCAACTCTTTGTGGATCGCTCGCATCTCCTCTCGAAGGAAATACTCCCGCTGGGTCTTTGAAATCTCTTCTCTGGCATGAGACCGGATCTTGGCCTGCATGGCCGACAGCTCCAGTTCCCTGCTCAGCAAATGGTTGACCCGGCGCAGCCGTTCTATCGGATGGTCGGTTTCCAGCAACGCCTGTGCCTCCTCGGTCTTAAGTCGCAAATTGGAGGCCGCCAGGTCCGCAAGGCGAGCCGGATCCTCAATACTCTGCAAGATCGCACTGACCTCGCCACTGAGCTCGCCCCGGAATTCCAGAATCTTTTCGCCCTGTTCACAGACATTACGCATCAAGGCCTGGATCTCCAAGTCGGGCTCCTGGGCTGGAGGCTCGTCGATTTTTTCTATCTTTACTTTATAAAAAGGCTTGTTCTCCAGGTATGCCACGATCCTGGCTCTGGCCAAGCCCTGAACCAAGAGCTTCGCCCTGCCGTCAGGCAGCTTGAGCATGGGCAAAATCATGGCTACGGTTCCCACCTCGAAGATTTCTTCGGGCTGCGGATTTTCCACGGCGGCATCCCGCTGAGTAGCCAACAACAACAGTCGATCTTGTGCCAAGGCGGCATCCACGGCCCGTACCGAGCGTTCTCGGCCCACAAAAAGTGGAACCACCATATAATTAAACACCACGATATCACGAACCGGCAGCAAAGGCAGAACCGGTGGGATATCCACTGGTTCATCATCGTCCATGATGCCTACGCGATCATCTCTATCGATCTGAGCCACGATCGTGCTTCCCTTTCAGTCTCATGTGCGGAGTCTATAAAATTGATTATAGGATTTTATACGGTCCTGACAACAAGAATCTTCTCCACCCGGATCCACCGCTGAGTTTGCCGGAGATGCAAGGCGGCGGATCCGGGCCAGCCCAAATCCACCGCCAAAAAAACGAAGATCGGACTTTTATGGCATGATTGCAGCGTGTTGAACGAAAACGCTGGTTGAAACCCTTCACTTGGCTTCAGCGTGGGCAGATCCATTTTGATCTTCGTTTTTTTGGCCCTTCGGGGATACCGATTTTACCGGATCTGCTTTGTTGGTGGGCGCTTGAAGTACAACAGTACGTCGGCACGCCCACCGCCTCGCATCTCCGGCAATCTCGGCAACCGGTGGATTTGGGCCTGCACCTTTGTTTGCTCATCATCGAGCGGTGTGATAATATAACACAAACAGGACCAACCGGATGCCCTGGTCCTGCAAGACAGCAGGCTTTGCCCGGCAGCGGGCAGCACCCGGTCTCGTGGCCACCTATGGCAATTCCAATCCTTTACAAATTCTTTGTTTTTGCGTTCGGCGCCGCGGTTGGCAGCTTTCTCAATGTGTGTATCTACCGATTGCCCAACTCCCGCTCTCTGATTCGCCCACGCTCCATGTGTCCACAGTGTGGCGCCCCGATCCCGTTCTACGACAACATCCCATTGGTCAGCTACATGGTGCTCCGTGCACGGTGCCGCAACTGTTCTGCCGTGATTCCGCTGCGTTATCCAGTCGTTGAGGCGGCGTCAGGCCTGTTTGCGGTGGCTATCGTAATGCGATACGGGCTGCGTTGGGAGGCCTTAGTGCTTTACGCCTTCGTGGCCGCCTTGCTCGTGGTAACATTTATTGATATCGACCATCAAATCATCCCCAATATCATCACATATCCCGGAGTGGTCGTCGGCTTGGCCGCTTCTTTTTTTTCCGAGTTTATCACAGTCAAGGATGCCGTTTTGGGCATTGCCGTTGGAGCCGGGATACTTCTCGTGGTCGCCCTCGGGTACTATCTTGTCACCAAAAACGAAGGGATGGGAGGCGGGGATGTGAAACTGCTCGCCATGATCGGCGCTTTTCTTGGCTGGAAGGCGGTCATTTTTACCATCTTTTTGGGCTCCGCTGTTGGCACCCTGGCTGGTCTGGCAGTCGCATTGAAAAGCCGGAAGGGACGCAAAACGGCCGTTGCGTTTGGCCCGTTTTTGAGTCTCGGGGCCTTGTTGTACATCTTTTACGGGCCGGAACTGATCAGTTGGTATGTGCATCTTCTGGGACGCTAAGCCGTGAAACCCTTTCGGCCGGGACTCCGGACGGAAATTCTGCTCAGCTTGACCCTGCTCCTCGTGGCCGCCATGGGCCTGACCGGGTTTATCGTCATGCGGCTGTGGGAAAAGGACTTGTTCGATTACGAAACGCGACAGGCCGAGACCTTGATCCGCAGAATTCAGGCCGCCGTAGATGCACTGCCCTCAATGTCGGACCATTCCCCCAAAGCCCTTCAGGGGCGACTTGAACAAATCGCGAACTCAATAGTACCCTCGGGTATGTTTGACCAGATCCTGATCCGGACGGATCACGGCGTATTGCGCGTGGGCACCCTTCAGTCGGCACCTGTTTCCGGGCCAGAGCAGATACCGGTTTATGTGTCAGATCTCAAACAGGAGACAGGTTTGCGTGTGAGTCGAACACAAGGCTTCCTGAACGTAACAGGGCCGCTTTTTCTGGACGGCCATCCTGTCGGGCTGGTACAGGTTCCGGTGCCGGTACAGCGAATCGTACAGCGCCTCAGGCGATCTCAACAGCTTATATGGTTTTATATCGCACTCAATGTACTGGTCCTGGTGGTTTTTGGAACCTTTGTGCTCTCAAAAATTGTTGTTCGGCCCATTAAGCGACTGGTAAATCGAGCCGATGGTTTTGTTACTGCGGATGAACCGTTCTTTTTTCCTGCCACATCTCATGGCAATGAATTGTCCCACCTGGCGGTTTCCTTGAATCGTATGGTCAAACGCCTGTCGGAAAACAGGGAGCAGATGCGAGCCCAGATCCAATCTCTGAAAGAAGCGCGGGAAGTGATCCTGCGCTCTGAACAACTGTCCTGCCTAGGTCGTCTGGCCGCCGGTATCGCCCACGAAGTAGGCAATCCCCTGGGGGCCATCTTGGGGTATGCGGATCTACTCAAGCCCCATGTCCAAGACAATGTGGAGGCAAAAGGCTATGTGGCCACGATAGAGCAAGAAATCTGCAGAATCAGAGACATGATTCGAGAGCTCCTTGATTTTTCGCGCTCCACCCCCGGTAAGGTCATCCCGGTCGAGGTAAACCTCGTGCTTGAGCAGGGGCTGGCGTTTTTTTCTCGCCAGAAACTGATGGCCGCCGTGGAGCTGGAAAAAGACCTCGCGCCGGATGTGGGGATGGCTTTGGCGGACGCAGAACAACTCAAGCAGGTGCTGATGAATCTGTTGTTCAATGCAGTTGATGCCATGCACGGCAAGGGTCGTATCTGTGTGCGATCGCGGTGCGGCCCAAGCGCATGCGGCAAGACCGGCCAGGCCCAGTCTCACGAGAAGGCCGTGGAAATCCTTGTCTCGGATACGGGGGCAGGTATCCCGGAGGCCGATCAAGAGCGCATCTTCGATCCCTTTTATACAACAAAGCCTGCCGGTAAAGGCACCGGACTGGGCCTTGCCGTGAGCCGCCGAATCGTCGAATCGTTCGGCGGGACCCTGACCGTAAAAAGTATACTTGGTCAGGGAACCACCTTTATTATTACGCTAAAACCCTGGGAGGAGGCCCGCGGTATCCAAGATGACACCCAACAAGATCATCGTTGACCTGGAAGCTATCCGGCACAACTTTCTTGAGCTCAAGCGCCTGGCCGGTGCCAGTATGGGCATCATCCCGGTTATCAAGTCCGATGCCTACGGACACGGCATGATTGCCGTGGCAAAATGGCTTGAGCCTGAGCGCCCCGACTACTTTGCCGTGTTCGAACCTGCCGAGGGCCTGGCACTCAGACAGGCGGGATGCCGGACTCCGGTGCTGGTCATGATGGGCCTGGAACAGCACGACATCCCGGCGGTGGTAGACGCAAACCTCACGGTGGCGCTCTTTGACCAGGCCCTGGCTCGAGAGCTTTCCAGGATCGCCTTGAACAAAGGTCGCGTGGTTCCTGCGCACATTAAGGTTGACACCGGCATGACCCGTCTGGGCGTTCCCTGGCAAGAGGTCTCGTCATTCCTGCGGCCCCTTGTGGGCCTCCCGGGCATACGCCTGGAAGGGATATTTTCCCACTTTGCGATGTCGGATGAACTGGGCCATCCGTTTACGGATGAACAAATGGAACGGTTCCGCTCCGCCGTTGAACAGGCCGAGGCTCTGGGCGTGTGCACGACGGCGGTTCATGTTGCCAACAGCGGCGCCGTGCTATACTATGAAGCGGCTCGCCATATTGGACTCGTTCGACCCGGCATCACCCTGTATGGATCCCCGCCAGCCGCCGGATTGGATGTGCAGTGCCACCTGAAACCGGCCATGACCTTCAAGTCCCGCGTGATTCAAGTAAAAACCGTGCCGGCCGGCACCCCGGTAAGCTATGGATCGACATATATGACCCCGGGCTCCGCCACCCTGGCCACTATCCCGGT
>JAFDGP010000057.1:10628-13169 GCA_019309245.1 Deltaproteobacteria bacterium
ATTCTCGGCTGCTTTCAAACAAAGGCCATGTGTTGATACACGGAAAACGCGTCCCGGTTGTCGGGCGGGTGTGCATGAACTTGACCGTGGTGGATGTCTCCGGAATGGACAAGGTGTGCACGGGTGATGAAGTGGTTCTGCTGGGATCTCAGGGGCAGGAACGTATTACCGCAGAAGAAATTGCCTCCGTGATTGGAACGATCAGCTATGAGGTGTACTGCTCGTTGGGAAAAGCCAATCCCCGCGAGTACGTGCCGCCCGCCGCCCACGCGCCGAATGGACTGCAAATGTAAAGCGCAATGATCCAACCTCATTCCCGTTTATAACTGGCGATTTGTCCAACGATCTTCCGTTGTTTAGCTTTCGGACAAACAGGAACTAGAGATCCTTGAAGACCTTGGCCAGTGACGGCCCGGCCACATGAAGTTTCCACTCATTGAGATAACCAAAGGGCGTCAGGGTCACCCGATACCCAGTGTGTTCCAACCGCGCCACCGCATCCAAAACCAGTTCTTGAGCAAAGGCAGCCGGGGCCTTGCTGGACGATAAATGATTAAATGAATGAAGCACAACGTGGCCGGCCTCAAACTTGCCGGCCAGCCATTTGATGTTCTTAACCAGCTTCGTCAGGACCTTGCCGCGGCGTTCAACATCGGCCTGCTCCACCTGATAGAATACCACGACCGCCTCGGTACAGGTCTGTTCCTCATCAATGTCATCCACCTCCGGGAGCACCTTTTCAAAGGTCTTAAACCAAAAAGAGGGAGCGTAAAACAGCAATGTCTTCATGAATGGGAGGCCCTTCGGGGTTGAATTTATCCGGATATCATCATACAGATACAAACAGCGACAAAGCCTCCGCCGAACAGGAAGAAGCCCGTTTCTCTGCGCCCAGCGGAGGCCTTGCGTGCAAGGAAAACCGCGTGTCGGCACCCCCTGCACTACAATCATTCATATCAAGAACGTCCGGATTGTTCAAGCGTGAATCTGAATGCATTCCCCCGCTGTGTCGGGATAAACACAACCAAAGCAGACACTGACCGACCGGTTGTGGAAATGTTTCATGTTTATAAGCGCTATGGCTCTCGTACAGCGCTTTACGATGTCAGTCTGCGTGTCAGCAGAGGCGAGTTTCTCTTCGTGACCGGCCCAAGCGGCGCAGGAAAGACCACCTTGTTACGATTGCTGTTTTTGGATGAAACCATCTCGGAAGGACAGATCCTGGTCGACGGGATCAACCTGCAACGAATTCCCCGGAATCGGATCCCATTGCTCCGCCGAAAAATCAGTGTGGTCTTTCAGGACTTCCGGCTCATCAGGGACTACACGGTCTATGAAAATATCGCCCTGGTGTTGGAAGCAAAAGGGGCGTCGCCGCGTCATGTGCCGGCCCGAATCCGCCAGGCCCTTCGCATGGTGGGCTTGGAAGACTGTGCACATGCCTATCCGCCCAGGCTGTCCGGGGGAGAACAGCAACGTGTCGCCGTTGCTCGGGCGGCGGCAGCCAATCCGCTGATATTGTTGGCCGACGAACCTACCGGCAACCTGGATACCGAGACGGCGGACATGGTTATGGCGCTTTTGATCCGTCTCCATCGCCGCGGGACCACGATCGTGGTCGCAACGCACGATGATCGGCTGCTCAGCAAGGCCCCGGCCCGCGTTGTCAGCCTGGCTGAAGGGCGTCTGTACGGAGCGCAAGCATGAAACAGCCGCCCTTCCAGGCCTATGTTTTTCGCCGAATCAGGCGCAACCTGTCCGCCTCACCCTGGCTGCATTTGACAGCTACAGCAAGCATCATGTTTGCCCTGGTTGTGGTTGGAATTTTCTTTTTGCTTTTCATCAATATCGGCCACAGTCTGAAACAGTGGCAAGGAAACGTTCAGATAATCGCCTACTTAAACGATGACGCTCCCGTCGACCGGATGATGGCACTCAAACGCAAACTGGCCGATTTTCCCGAAGTGGCCCGGGTAAAACTGATATCCAAGGCGCAGGCCCTGGCGGATCTGAAAAAGCAGCTGCCCGGACGGACTTCTTTGCTGGAAGGGCTCGACACCAACCCGCTTCCTGCATCCCTGATCATCACGCTCAGAAACCGCCCCAACCACTGGCGTTCTGTAGCCGCTTTGGCAAACCGGATTGCCTCGGAAACCGGGATTGACGGGGTCGAATACGCACAAGCATGGATCCGTCGTTTTTCTGGTATCCTCTCCTTTTTCCGGTGGGCAACGATTGTCATGTGTGTGCTTATTGTCGCCTCGACCATATTCATCTGTACAAACACTATCAGACTCACCCTGTACGCACGGCAGCAAGAGGTGGAAATCATGAGGTTGGTTGGGGCCACCGACCGCTTCATCGCAATGCCCTTTTATATCCAAAACATCGCTCAAGGCCTCCTGGCGGGTGTTCTTGCCCTGGGAGCGCTTCTTGCTATCCAGGCCCTGGCTATCAGGGGCATACAACATCACGATATCATAATGGGTGCTGTTGATATTCGTTTTATCGCCTGGCCGAGTGTGCTGGCACTGTTGTCCA
>JAFDGP010000058.1 GCA_019309245.1 Deltaproteobacteria bacterium
AACCCCGTGATGTCGGCGGGCAGAAGATCGGGGGTGAACTGGACCCTTTTGAATGATCTGCCTATGGTTTGGGCAAGGGTCTTGGCGATCAGCGTCTTTCCCAGGCCCGGGACGTCCTCGATCAGGACATGGCCGTCGGCAAGGAGGGCCACCATGAGCAGTTCCAGCGCTTCAGCCTTCCCTACCACCACCCCTGACACATTATCCATGATCTTTCTGCACAGGCCAAAATCCATCATCAACACTCCGTTGACCGTGGAAGTTTCAAAAGGCAGCCTTGAACGACCTTTTTCCCGTTGTCCCTATCGACCTCCATTTGATTGTCACCCTTAAGTTCTTCTACACGGCAAAGAGAATCCATACACCATATCGAGCAAAAAAGGAGGCGATTGTGGATCACAACGGGGTAGCTGATCAGGCTGAAAGCTTTGCCGCGATCACCGCCTCTGCCAATTGAAAGATATGACCATACATGCTGTGAAAAATAACGTTCAGTCTCATTTTCCCCTCCTATAGTTTCTGTTTTCACCGGAAAGGAGGCTCCATGTCCGCCTTTGCAGGAAACTCCCCTCCACATTCCCTTCCATCTCCAGAAACATCTGCCAGGGGACGGCAAAAGACAACAAGTCCTTTCCAAGCTGTTTCCGCAGGTTTTCCCGGGCGGATATGTCCGTGAGCCCCACCACCGCTCGAGGGTTTTCGGATTTTGCCTCCTTGTAGGGGAAAATCCCGATGGTCTGACAGCCTGCCGCATAGGGGATGGTGACGTTTTCAGTTCCTTGCCTCCCATAGTTCGCGAGGATTACAAGGGCTGAAAGCTGATCCGGCGGAGCAAGAAAAATAACGATCTCGGGTTCTTCTTTCTCAGGAGCAACCTGGTCGAGCGGTTTGAATACCACATATTTTGAAGGGACATCCATCATAGGCATGGCTTCAACAAAATCTTTCACCATTTCAGGTGATTTCAGATATCTTTCTCCCTTTAAAAAATCTTCCAGAAAATCCTTCGTAACGAAATTCTTTATCTGCTCTGCGGTCTCTTTTCCCCGCTTCCATTGCTCATTCCCAGTGGACAAGAAATAATAGAAGCACTCAATACCCCCGGGGAACTTGAGATACTGGTTTCCAAAACCAAGGCCGACCCCGCCTCCCCAGCATCCGTAGGTTTCTTCGCTGAACACAGCCGTCTTTCCCTTGGCCGCCCTTGCCAGCATCCACATGACACATCCCCACTTCCCCTTCTTGAACTCTCCGGCCTCCTCGGGTTTTTCATCCGTCCACATAATGGCGACGGGGCCATACTTCAGGTTCAATGCATCTGCAATCCTGCTTTCCATGGTTCGCACCTCCTCACCTGACTCTTATTCCTCTATTGCCCTCCTTCTTTTTCTCCCACCCTCTTGAGAAACGCCTCCCGGCGCTCTTTGTTCCATTGGGAGCAAAAGGCCGGCTTTCCCTTCCCCACCCGCTTCATGCAAAGAGAACAAGTGGGTTCACAGGGCTCAATGGGCTCAGTCACGTCCCCTTTTGCCTTCCTGGGCCAGAGAGGGTCGGCAAGTTTTCTTTTCAGAGCAGTGGACGGCTGAATCAAGAATAGTGCAAAAAAGCTTGGTTAAAATTTTCTTTCGATAATATATCTATTGAGTTTAAGGAGCATTATTGTTTGTTGTGGAGGCCTGGTTTTGGAAACCGGCTGATCCTTTCATCCGCAAAAGCACCTGGTTTTCAAATTCCAGGAAATCTCTGAGGTCCTTCATCGAATAATTCAGGAGCTTCTTGATCCCTGCGACGGTAGTGCTCGGCTTGCGGGCAAATCCCTGCGCGATATTCAATGCGACCTTTTCAAGTGTCTCCCTCGGGGCAATGTTGTCCACAAGACCGAGCATCAGGGCCTCTTGGGCAGGGATATCTCCTTCAGACAACAGGATCTCTAATGCCTTGCTCCTTCCCAACATCTTAGAGAGAAAAAAGGCCCCGCCACCCTTGGGGACAAGCCCCAGCTCAAGGCATGGATTCTTGAAAACGGTGTTTTCCGCTACGACTCTGTAATCGCACGCAAGACTCACATTCAGGAAGAGGGGAATCACCTCCCCGCTGTCGGCATGGACAACAATTTTGTTCAACTCCATGATTTTCAATATGAATTGGTTTACAGCATTGTATAACCTGACGATGGCGATCTGATCCAGTTGGAGTTCAAAAACCTTCCGATAGAATTCAAAATACTCCTCGCAGCCTTTCTTTTCCGGTGATCCAATAATCAGAACACCTTTGGCTCTATCACTCCTTGAAACCATGTCAAGATATTCAAACAGGGAACCTTTGGCATGCAGATCACCCGCGCGAACGAGGAGGTTTTCCCGGAACTTGAGTACGACGATATCTTCGATCATTTTTGCCGAAAAAAAATCGTATGTTTGATCAAGCGCGATTAGCTTTTTCATTTCAGGCCTCCTCAGTTGTCCCGGGAGCGTCTCATTAAGGGGTGCACCATGTTTTTGTCGCCGCCCCCGCCCAATACCGCATAAAGACTCACTTGGTTGGCCATTTTGGCCAGGTGGAGCGCGATAAGCCCCTGTTGGGCGGCATACAGGGATCGTTGCGCATCAAGGACACCCAGGTAGCTGTCGATCCCATTGGTATAGCGGTTTACCGAAAGGCGATACGTTTCCGCCAAGGCATTGACAACCGATTGTTGCGCCGATAGCCGTTTGTCCACGGTGTCCCGAACAGCCAGAGTGTCTGCCACCTCTCTGAAGGCCGTTTGGATTGTCCTTTCGTATTGTGTGAGGGCTATTTTTCGCTGTGCCTTGCTGACCCTATAGGCGGCCCAGGTGCGGGCGTCAAAAATGGGCATAACCACCTGCGGTGCAAAGCTCCATGTCCCGTTGCCGGAACTGAAAAGCCTCGAGAGCTCATCGCTTGCCGTTCCTACTGCGGTGGTCAGGGAAATCCGTGGAAAAAAGGCTGCCCGTGCCGCGCCGATAAAGGCATACGCAGCTTTGAGCTGATGTTCCCTGGCCATAATATCCGGCCGCCGCAGGAGCACCTCGGACGACAGGCCGGGGGAAATATCCTTGGGCGGGCTAACATTTGCCAGGTCAGGGGGCAACAGATCTTCCGGCACCGGCGAGCCGGCCAGGAGATTCAACGCGTTTTGGTCCTGCGCCACCAGTTGATTATAGCGCGCAACATCTCCCCGGGCTGCATCCACCTGTGTTTGCGCCCGGCGCAGGTCCAATTCGTTTGCGAGCCCGACTTCATATTGCCGCCGGATTAAATCGTAGACCCCCTGCTGAGTATGGAGGGTGGACCCGACCAGCTTGAGGTTTTCCCGGTCCGCCGCAAGGGTCAGATATGCCCTGGCTACCTCGGAAACCAGAGCAATCTGTGCGCTGCGCCGAGCCTCTTCCGTGGCCAGGTATTCCTGCAGCGCCTGTTCTTTCAGGCTGCGGATGCGACCGAAAAAGTCGATCTCCCAGGAAGCGATACCCAGGTTGACACTGTATTGTTTCGTCGTTCTGGGCTCTCCTGGGCGGGTAAGATCGGAGGCACTGTGCCGTTTGCTTCCACTTCCTATGGCACTGACCGAGGGAAACACCTCTGCCCGTTGAACGCCATAAAGGGCACGCGCCCGTTCCACATTCAGGGCGGCAAGCCGCAGGTCACGGTTGTTGTTCAAGGCCGTCTCAATGAGCTTTTGGAGCCTTTGATCGGTGAAAAATTCCCGCCACTTCAAGACCGGAACCGTAGCTGCTCCGGGTTCCGCCCGGGCGGTCTTGTAGGCCGCCCCCTGTGGCCATTCAACCGGGATCGGCGCTTTGGGCTGTGTGTATTTCGGGGCCAGGGAGCACCCGCTCAAAAAGAGGACGATTCCGACCAGTAGAAACAATCGTTGTTTATTCATGTGACCGACCCCCTGGCGTATTTTCATCTACATGCTTCATGGTTACGCTCTTCCTCCGTTTGCCAAGTGCCCTGTAAATAACTACATAAAACAGCGGCGCAAACAAAGGCGCCAGGAAGGTGGAGGCAACCATGCCCCCAAGCACCCCGGTGCCGATGGCATTTTCCGCCCCTGCTCCTGCTCCGCTCGCAATGGCAAGCGGCAGGACGCCGAACCCGAAGGCCAGCGAGGTCATGATAATGGGACGCAGCCTTAATTTCGCCGCTTCCAGGGTCGCCTCGATCAGCCCCATCCCTTCATCGACCCTGGCCCTGGCGAACTGGACGATCAGGATGGCGTTTTTGGTCGTCAACCCCAGGATGGTCAGGAGCCCGATCTGAAAATAGACATCATTGGGCATTCCCCGCATGGAAGAAGCAATAATCCCGCCGATGACCCCAAGAGGCAGACACAGGAGGATCGAGATGGGTATGGGCCAGCTCTCGTACAGGGCCGCCAGGACCAGGAAGATCACAAAAACGGAAAAGGCATAGAGAAGCGGCGCCTGGCTGCTTGCCATCCGCTCCTGGTAGGAAAGCCCGGTCCAGTCATACCCGATCCCCTGGGGCAGCCTCGAGACGATCTCCTCCATGGCCTGCATGGCCTCGCCGGAACTCCTCCCGGGCGCCGGCTCACCCCAGATGTTCATGGACGGAAAGCCGTTGTAACGCTCCAGCTTGGGGGAACCATACGTCCAGTGTCCGGATGCAAAGGAAGAAAAAGGGACCATCTTCCCTTGGCTGTTGCGCACATAGAGTTTTTTCAGGTCCTTGGGCAGCATGCGGTAAGGAGCGTCCGCCTGCACAAAGACCCTTTTCACCCGTCCGGCCTGGATAAAATTGTTGACATAGGCGCTGCCGAAGGCCGCCGCGATGGTGTTGTGGATAGAGGTGATGGGAATCCCCAGGGCGCCGGCCTTTTCCCAATCTACGTCAATGTGGTATTCGGGCACATCTTCCATGCCATTTGGTCGAACCCTGATCAACCGCGGATCCTGCATGGCCATACCCAGGAGCTGGTTTCGCGCCGCCATCAGTTTTTCGTGTCCCAGCCCGCCAAAATCCAGGAGTTGAAAATCAAACCCCGTGGCATTTCCCAGTTCAATGACCGCCGGCGGTGGAAAGGCGAATATCATGGCCTCCTTTATCAGTGAAAACCTCCGCATGGCCCTTCCCGCCACAGCCCGGACCTTCCGGTCAGGCCGCTTACGCAGGTTCCAGTCCTTGAGTTTGGCAAATCCCAGGCCAACGTTCTGTCCCTGCCCGCCAAAACTCATACCTGAGACCGACATGAACGATTTTACCGCATCTTTCTCATCCTCTTGAAAGTATTTTCTGATCTTGTCCATGACCTTCTCGGTCTGCTCCAGCGTGGAACCCGACGGAAGGATTGCCTGGACCAGAAGGATCCCCTGGTCTTCATCCGGGAGGTAGGCGGTGGGCATGCGCTGGAATAAATACCCCATGGCCACTACTATCAGAAGGAATATGAACAGGTAGCGCAGTTTCTTGGCCAGAACGCGACCGACAAGCCTTACATACAAGTCCCTGCCTCGAAAAAAGAAGCGGTCAAACCACCTGAAAAAGGGGCGCAGGAAAAAGACGGCATTGTCCGCCGATTCATGCCCGGCCTGGACCGGTTTGAGGAACATCGCACAGAGCACCGGGGTAAGAATCAGGGCCACTAAGACCGAAAGCAGCATGGAGGCTGCGATGGTCACGGAAAACTGGCGGTAGATAACCCCGGTGGAACCGGGGAAAAAGGCCATAGGCCCAAACACCGCCGCGAGCACCAGGCCGATGCCGATCAGGGCGCTGGTAATTTGGTCCATGGACTTGGCTGTAGCCTCCTTTGCCGGGAGCCCTTCCTCGCTCATAATCCGCTCGACATTCTCCACCACCACAATTGCATCGTCCACCAACAGCCCGATCGCCAGCACCATGGCGAACATGGTCAGCATGTTGATGGAAAACCCGAAAAGCCCTAGAACCCCGAATGTCCCCAGGAGCACCACCGGCACCGCGATGGTGGGGATCAGGGTGGCGCGAAAGGTCCCCATGAAAACATACATGATCACAAAGACCAGCAGGATCGCCTCGAAAAGGGTCTTGACCACCTCCTCGATGGCCACCTTGGTAAACGGGGTGGTGTCGTAGGGATAGACCACTTTCATGCCCGGAGGAAAATACCGGCTCATCTCTTTCAGTTTCTTCTTCACGGCGTTGGCCGTATCCAGGGCATTGGCACCGGCGGCCTTGCGGATGGCCATGGCAGCCGTAGGTTTGCCGTTATAGTTGCCCACGATGTCGTAGCGCTCGGTCCCCAGTTCCGTGCGCCCGATATCCCTGATCCGCACGATAGAACCGTCGGGATTGGTCCGAATGGGGATGGCCCCAAACTCATCCGGGGTCTTGAGCAGGTGCTGGACGATGATGGAGGCGTTCAAGCGCTGCCCTTTCTTTGCCGGCGCCCCCCCGAACTGGCCGGCGGAGACCTCCACGTTGTAGGCACGCAGCGCCATGATGACGTCTTGCATGGTCAGGTGATAATCAGTGAGCTTGTCGGGGTTGATCCAGACACGCATGGCATACTGGGTGCCGAAGTTTTCAACCTCGCCCACCCCCGGTACACGAGACAGCACCTTTTCCAGATTGGACTGGGCGTAGTCCCGCAGGTCTTCGCCGTCCATGCTGCCGTCTTCCGAGATCAGCCCCACGACGATCAGGTAGTTCCTCGTGGATTTGCTGACCTTGACCCCCTGGCGCTGCACTACCTCGGGCAGGCTCGCCATGGCGAGCTGGAGCTTGTTCTGGACCTTGGCCCAGGCGAGATCCGGATCGGTTCCGGGGGCAAAGGTCAGTTCAAGCCGCGAAGCACCGGATGAAGAACTGCTGCCGGAAAGGTAGAGCATGTCGTCCAGGCCGGTCATTTTCTGCTCGATGATCTGGGTCACGGTGTTTTCCACGGTCTCGGCCGAGGCCCCGGGATAAAAGGAGTCAATCGCGATGGAGGGTGGGGCAATTGGGGGGTACTGGGATATGGGTAGATTGAAGATGGCCAGGCCGCCCGCCGCCATCATGACGATAGCGATGACCCAGGCAAAAACCGGACGATCCAGAAAGAATCTCGATAGCATCTCGCACCTCCCCTATTTGGCTTTCGCAATGGGCCGGACCACTTTTTCCGTGGTCATGTGCATTTTTCCACCCTCTTTTAAAGGAACAACCTTCACGGCCATTCCGGGCCTCACCCTTTGCATCCCCTCGACGATCACCCGATCACCCGGGGCAAGGCCTGCAGTAACGAGCCATTTGTTGCCGACGGCCCGGTCGAGAGTGAGCATCCGCTGCGCAACCTTGCCCTCGGCACTGACGATCAGTGCGAAGGCATTGCCCTTGCGGTCCCTGGCGACCCCCTGCTGGGGGACAAGTATGGCCTGTTCCTTAACGCCCTCTTTGATGACCGCCCGGACGAACATGTTCGGCAGGAGATCACCTTCCGGATTTGGAAAGACCACCCGCAGGATCACGGATCCGGTCGTCGGATCCACCGTGACACCGCGAAACTGCAGCATCCCTTCCAAGGGATATACTGTGCCGTCTTCCATGAGGAGTTTTACCTTGCCCTGGTTCGTTCCATCGTAATTCAGGTGGCCCTCCTCCAGGCGGCGTTTTAATCGCAGCAGTTCGGTCGTGGATTGGGCAACATCCACGTAAATGGGGTCCAGTTGTTGGATGGTGGCAAGAGGGACTGGCTGATAGGCCGTCACGATCGCGCCCTCTGTCACGCTGGATCTGCCGATACGGCCGGAGATAGGTGCGATGATCTTTGTGTAGCCCAAATTGATGCGGGCAGACTCCACGGCCGCTTCCGCCTGATGGATGGCTGCCTCGGCCACTGCCACTGCCTCCCGGTCGCTCTCCAGTTGGGCCTCGGCGGCCCGCAGCGTGGCCTCGGCTACATTGGCGTTGGTTACGGCCTGGTCTCGCTGACTGGCGGAGACAGCCTTGTCCTTAAACGCATCCTCGAATCGCCGGCGATTTGTCAGGGCAAGATCCAGGGTGGCCCGCTGCTGCGTAACGCGAGCGATGCCCGCCTGCAGTGCGGCCCGCGCCCGGTCGGCTGACTTCCGCATGACGGCGAGGTTCGCGGTTGCATTGTCGAGCGCCGCCTGAAAGGGGGCAGGATCGATCTGATAGAGTACCTGGCCGGCCTTCACATCGGAACCTTCCGTGAACAACCGTTTCTGGATGAGCCCGCTCACCTGGGGACGGATCTCCGCAATACGGAAGGCAGCGGTGCGGCCCGGCAGTTCAGTGGTCAGCACCAGCTTTTGGGGTTGGACCGTCACCGTGGCCACTTCCGGAACAGGGGGAGGCCCCTGGGATTGGGTCGACCGGTCGCAGCCTGTAAGCAAAAGACCTGCCAACAGGCCTGCAAAAACAAGAATACATCTGAGGGGTTTATAAGCTGTTCCATTGCGTTGCATTACATATCCTCCAGGTATTTATAATAATGAGGGATAAGATCCTCATGTTCCACTGACAATCACTGGTCAAGAAGCCCTTTAAAAAGTATGTTCAGGATAATGTCCGGATCATCCGGATAGGGGTGCTGATCAGGCGCTTCCAGCCAGAGGAAAAGAAAGGCGTTGGTAAGATTTTCTATGGCCACTGCCAGATAGTAGGGGTCGGCGATCTCTTGAAACCGTTTTTTTTCCATTCCCCTTGCGAAAACAGAGGCGAGCGTTTCCAGGAAGTGGCCGTAGCGCTCCCGGATGTCACGATCAAGCCCTGCCATGATATTGAAGCTTGCTCCCCGGGTCTCTGCGAAATAAAGGCGTATCATGGAAACGTTTGCGCGAAAGACTTCACCCTTGGCCCTGACAAAATTTCGGAGCTTTTCAACCTCGTCATCCGGCTTTTCAATGGCCTGTCCCAGTGCGTTATGGAACTTCTCGGACTGCTCAAGGACAAGGGCTTTATAGAGATCTTCTTTGTTTTCAAAAAATTTGTACAGGGTTCCTGTGGCAAATTCAGCCTTCTTCGCAATCTCCAGCATGCTCACATTATGGAAGCCTTTTTCCGAAAAGAGCTCCAGTGCGGCTTCAAGGATCTCTTTTCGGTGCCTGAGCCTTTCTCTCTCCCGTCTTGAAAGCCTTATTTCGGCCATCTTTCTCCCCTTTTATTGCTTTTTTTGGTATTGACAGAAAGCATGCATCGTGAATATGATGTCATATTCTGATATAGATCGTCATATTGTCAAGAAAAAATAATACTTTTTTCGCCCAGGAAGAAATAAATTCAGGGGGAAGCGTTTGTGAACGCGTTTGCGGGAAAAGGGTGAGGCTGGACATGCGGAGTGAAAGGAAAACATGAAATTCGAAACAGTCAAAGCGCTGCCCATAGTTTTGATTCTTGCTGCTCTTTTCTTGCCGGGACCGTTGGAGGGCGCTGAAAAAGGCGGGACCTTCAGCATTTACTTTGAAAATGATTTGTTTGCGCACACAGATCAATACTACACCAACGGTACAAAAATTTCGTGGATTTCACCCGACTTGACCGACTATGCGAAAAGCGGAAAGCTGCCTGCATGGGCCCTGCCGCTTGTCTACAAATTTCCCTTTATCAATGAACCGGGGCTTCAGCGCAACGTGGCCCTCTCCCTGGGCCAGAATATGTATACGCCGAAGGATATTTCACAAAAGGATTTGATCAAAGGAGACCGACCATATGCAGGATGGACCTATTTCGGTATCGCTTTTCACAGCAAGAATGAACGGCGGCTGGACTCCATGGAGATCCAGCTTGGGATGGTCGGACCCCTCTCTTTCGCTGAACAGACGCAAAAATTCGTGCATAGATTAAGAGGGTGCCAACTTCCCAATGGCTGGGATAATCAGATCAAGAATGAGCCGGGCTTGGCGGTGGTCTATGAACGCAAATGGCGCCTCTTGCGAAAATCCCTCCTCGGGCGATTTGGTTTCGATGCCATAACCCACCTCGGGGGCGCCCTGGGCAATGTCTACACCTATGCAAATACCGGCATGGAGGCCCGCCTGGGCTGGAACATACCTATAGACTTCGGCGCATCCCTTATCCGGCCTGGCAGTGACACCAACGCGCCCGCAAGCGAACGAGATCCCCGTTTCACCCATCACCAGCCCTTTGGCCTGAACCTCTTTGCCTGTTTTGATGGCCGTGGTGTGCTTCATAATATGTTTCTTGACGGAAATACCTTCACCAACAGCTATAGCGTGGATAAGAAATATTTCGTGGCTGATTTTGCCTGGGGCGTGAGCATGATTATATATGGTTACAAGATTTCTCTGGCCCGGGTGTTGCGGACAAAGGAATTTAAGGGGCAGGAAGACAATCAGTCCTTTGGCTCCATCAGTCTTTCATATACCTGGTAATTCTCATTTACGTAAGATTGATGGCCCCGTAAAAAGTCGAAAACCCACTCTTTCTGTTATTCCGGCGAAAGCCGGAATCCAGTCTATTCGAGCACTTACAAAGGCTCTGGATGTTACCAGGGGCGTAAAAGGGATCCAAAAACAGGAGGAAAAAGGAGCTAGCCCAACTTCCGCAGTTACGAGGTCGTTTTTATGATAACCTATTGATATTACACGACCGGGCTCAAAAAGTCGTCACTACAAA
>JAFDGP010000059.1 GCA_019309245.1 Deltaproteobacteria bacterium
TTTTGGCTGTGGACGAGATCTCCGTTCGCAAAGGCCATCACTATCTGACCGTGGTGCTGGACTATCTCAGCGGCCGTGTGGTTTTCGTCGGCAAAGACCGCAAGACCAAAACCTTAGAGCGCTTTTTCAATCAGCTTAGCGATGAACAGCTGGCCAACATTGAAGCCGTGGTGATGGATATGTGGGACCCGTTCATCAAGGCCGTCAAAAAAAAGTGCCTCAAGCGAAAATCGTATTCGATCTGTTTCATGTCGTGGCCAATTTTAACCGCGTCATCGACAAGGTTCGAAACCGTGAATATCGCAAAGCCAGCAAGCAGGACAAAGCCGTTTACAAAGGCAGCAAGTATCTGTTGCTGAAAAACCGCAACAATCTAAAAACTCAAGAGCAACGGCAACACCTTAAAGAGCTGCTGGCGCTCAATGAAACCATCAATACCGTGATGATACTCAAAGACAAGCTCAAACGCATCTGGTCTTACCGTTCAAAGGCCTGGGCAGCCAAGGCCCTGGATTCCTGGTGCATACTGGCGCAGTCTATAAACGATCCGTCACTCAACGCTTTTGCCAAGATGCTGCAACGATATCGCTATGGCATTCTGAATCACTGCGATTTCCCCATTCACACATAACAAAATAAAGGTCATTAAGCGAAAGGCCTATGGCTTCCACGATTTGCGCTACTTTACCCTGAAAATATACCAGGCCTTCTCCAACTAATCGGGAGAAGAACCTTTTTTATAAACGGCCTTGGGAGTTCGACCAGCTCTTACAAGCTCATGAAAACGCCCTGCAGCTTGTTCTGTTTCCTTTCTTAAGGCCGAGTCGAACTTAACCTCCTGCCTGCGACGCGTTTTTCCATAGAAAAGAGCACCTTCCGGAACCGGGATGCCGAGCATTTCTTCAAGGCAAATCGCCTGAGCGCACAACTGAACCCTGTCCGAATGATCTATTTTGGGTTTCCCTCGTTTGTATTCCACCGGGTATGGCTGCAAAAATTCACCGTTTTGTCCGCGCTTTCTTTTGTGAAACTCCACCACATCAGCCTTTCCGATCAGGCCCAACACTAACGATCTGATGGGCATCCCAAAGGCGACCTGAATCTTTCCTCTGGACTCTTGGTTCGCGCTGTGGACGTGTTCATGCATGAGCCTGCCTTCTGCCGTGAGGCGGTTTTCCGCCCAGACCTGTTCAACGTGGATCAGGGCGCACTGCCGATCGCAGAAAATCAAATGCTGCAAGCCTGAAAGAGGCAGAAGGTCGTCTTCGGTGTATTTCATGGATACTTGCGCCAACCTCTCGCTTGAACGCGTGTGCGGTAAAGTCTTTCCGTGAAACCGCCCTCTTCAAGGAATGCCTTTTCCAGGGCACGGAGTTGTTGATCGAGCAAATAGTTGGTCTGGTGAATCAAGCAGATTAGGGTATTGGCTGCGATTTCCGAAGAAGATTTCTCGATATAGGGCCTATAGGTCGAATAGGACCTATTATTTTTGTAGCAAAGCCCGCGGACTTTTCGTGCCTTTTGATGCTCCTTTCCCCAAAGGAGCAATCCCTTCTGGCGCAGATAATCCTGAAAATCCAGCAGAAGCTCTTCAAGACTCGCCCGTGCCACTCCAATGAGTTTGAGTTCGGTCTTTTTGGAGGTGCCAGAAGCCATGCAGCCTTCGGCGATGTTTTGTTTCCCACTTCGTGCGGCCTGGACCATTTGATCATGGGTGCGTGATCGCCTGGGAATAAACCGGTCGCAAAAAACCACTGTGGCGTCATAGACGATTTCCGCCATCTGGTACGAGCGCAGATCACGGTAACCGCCGTGCGGGGGGATGAGGGTTGGCGATTTTTTCTGATCAATCATTCTGCATTTCCTTCCGTCATTCAAAGCATTTCAATAACCTCTACTCCTTCCGGCTTATTGGCACTGTCAACAATTACTTCGTAATCTGCAAAAGTCCGGGCGGGTGAATTTGGATCTCCTGTCCTTTCAACACTGACCAGTTCAAAGAGCTTATGGGCCGGCGCATTGCCGAGTTCACTTGCATGTTTGAACACGATCAGCTTTTGGGTCGCCATTTCACCGCGGGCAGCGCTGCGGTCATGGTCAAACATATTCAATAACGCATCCCAGAATAGACTAAGATCCTCATCCGAAAATCCAGTCTGCCTGGCAAGCGGTGCGGAGATGAAGCCGTGGGTTCGGTAAAGAGCGTACGGTATGGTGAATTTTCGGCCTATCGTCCGATTGTCTCCCTTCTGCTTTTCCGCCTCCGCTTCTGTAGCAACGGCCATACGTGTAATGCTGTGCTCTGCCGTGAAAACCCTTTCAACACTGCGCCCAAAGCCAATCTGGACAGGGCCTCGCACCTGCCCGCAGTTTACCCCGGTTGACATTACGGCGCCGAATGTTCGGACATCAAAAAAATTTTTGCACATCCAGGCGCGCGCAGCCTCAACATTGTCCCCCTTTCGTTTCGAATTACTTTGTCCGAGGTCTTCTCCTATAGCTACGTAGGCCCGTTCGTGCTGCTTGTTGAGAATCGCCCGTTCTTTGACATATATCTCAAAAGGCGGCTGTTCATCCTTTACAAGACCAACATAATTTCGTACCTTACGCTTCAGACAAACATCCGTAACTAGGCCGTTGCCGGTTTCTGGATCTATGCGTGGCAGGTTGCCGGCATCGGGATCACCGTTTGGGTTACCATCTTTTACATCGAATAAAAGTACAAATTCATACCTGTTTCTGATTGATTCACTCATATGTTATCTCCTTTCGTGTCTTTTTCTTTCTTTGTGAAAAAATCCTGCCTCTGGTGGTAATAGCCTATAGCGAACCGCCCTTGGTCTTCGAGAGCCAGGGTTGTGGGTGGTCCTTCAGCCGGAACTTTATCCATCACCTCCTGGATAAGTTTTTCAAGCCAGATGGTACTCTGGCCGGAATTACGTATCTTGGCTAGGTGATGAATGGCAAGCTCGTGCAGCCGCTTGAATGTTACCTGTGGCGAACTGGAGGCAGCACTAAAATAGGTATCTTTGATTGTCTTGTTGAGGCCGGTTTGTGCCTGTTCCTGTATACGCTCAAACACCGAAAAAAGCCGGCCAAGCACATAACCGATGTTTGTGTTTGTCTTATCCAATGCCATTTGAACCTCCTTTTTTGTTGATTTTCTGAATCGCGCTTCCCTGACCAAAAAGCCCTTAATAATTGCCGCTCGTGCATGGGTTATCTTCTGTTCCGCCTTGCATCGTCGTACTGCACCGCTCAAAAGCGTCCGGGGATAAGGTGTGCCTGCCAAAACCGCACGGGCGAGTTGACCGCCGAGATTTGGCGGTATATTGTCCGCCTTTCTGTCCGATTTTTCCGGCACAATGGAAAGCAGCAACCGGAAGAGAGAAAGAAACTTCCGGTCATGGGGAGCGCATACGATTTCGATGTCCTCGAAGTGCTGTGCTATTTTCTGTTTCAAGTCCCGCACATTTCCTTCATACCAGAATCTAATGGCAATACGGGAGGCATTGGGCGCCAGTCCCAGCACATAGAACGGCATGTCATCTTCCTTCGGGAGCACACCTGTTTTTACCGCCTTGAGCAAGGAACGAATCCTGCCGTAATCCGGGTTCTTTCCTTTCGGAGGCTCACCAAGGAAACAGGAAAAATCGTCTTCAAAAGGGTGCTCCGCCCTAGCCCAGAAGACCGTGCTGGCATCTCCTACTTGTATGCGTTGCCGTGAACCTTTTGCCAGCAGCATGTTCAAGGCAGTGGTGTAAGCAAATTCCGTGTGTTGCCCAACAGGGGCATTGAGTCCTTGTTTTTTCCCAAAGGAGCGGAAGGCTTCAAGATTAAAGGATACAATATTCGCCCCTGATGACTGGGCGCCCCAAACGCCCTTGATGGCAGTATGGAGCAATACCGGCACATCCTTTTTTCCCGTAACAGCACATGCCTGCAACTTGCCAATAGGCTTCATACGTTCAGTGATGTGCTCGATAACACTCTTCCTTTGGGCTATCAATCTGCTCTCGCCTTCTAGAAGAAAACTGAGGTTTGCATTACTATTCTTGATTTCCGGCCAGAGTTCATAATCAAATACTGGAGAAAAGTTACCCTTTGAAAGGAATCCTCTTAGAGCATTGATTCCCTCATCCTGAAAGCTTTCATCAAAGGTTTCATCAAAACGCTTCCGGAAGGCTGAGAAGGCGTCTTCAGCCTTCTTTTTATCCTTTTCGGAGTCGCTTTTGGGAGATCCAAGCACATATTGCGAATTGTCCCACAAGAGGTTTGGCTTAATGCCTGAAGTTTTCTTTTCTCCTTGGGGCACCATAAATTCGCGGGCAGTTTTCTTTTTCCCCTCCCCCGTTCTTGTATCACGGATATTTGTAAGTTGACCTTGCTGATTGATGACGAGCAGGAAAGGAATTGCCTTTTTCTCAAAGCCAGGGGGCGCCACGTCGCAGTTCGGGTCGCTTCTCATCCTCTCGTAGTAATCAGCCAATGCCCTTAGGATCATGAGTGCACCTCCATATTTCTGAGGTTGATGCTTCCATTTTCCATTCTTGCATGGAAAAATTGAGGCATGGGTTCTTTGCCATTGTAGTCCATATCATACAGCATCCAGCCCAAATCGCGGGTCTCACCAATGGTCCATATCGGTTCAGCATCTTTGGGGACAAACTCGAAATCGACTGGGAATTCGCGACAACCGAAATAGGGGCGGTGAAAGCACTGACCATTGGAGGCGCGACGGATAAACATCTGTTCAAACTTAGTGACGTTGTCCTCTGGGCCAGCCTGGTCGGTCATCTCGAATTCCGCATGGATCATATAGGCGATATCGCGAAGGAATAGCCCTGCCCGCTGTTGCCGTTCTTTTTCAATGTAGAGGCCAAGGCTGCCCTTCCCCTGTTTCATGGCGGTTGTAATATTGCGGACCGGGATCACTGTCCCGACCTCGTTGCGTCTCACAGATTCCCACCGGATGGGCTTAAGTACATCGATCTGGAGTACCTTCCATCGAATAGCGGGTTTCCAGAGGATTGCCTCTAGGATTCCCCGTGCCGCAGAGGGAGTCATAACATCGTAACTGACACGTTCCACTTTCATTTCCGGTCGGGTAAAACAGGCATTTGCCCCACTTACCTTTAATCGGAATGGTCTGCTTTTTTGCATTCTGGCACCTCCTTTTGCGTTTCACACCATAAATTTTTCAGGGTCAATTCCATCTGCTTCGTCCGGCGGGAGAAAGCCGTACCTGTCGTCATAAAGTGAGACATCAAGCAGAAAAATACCTTGATAGTTCTCTAGTTCGCGAATAAAATCCCGGTTCAAAAGGAAGTCAAATAACTGGCCTGGAATGTTTACAGCATAATACTGAAGCCTTCGTAGTATTTTGCGTTCATGCCATGGTTCTTTTAAGAGCCTGGCAACCAGTTCAAGTGCCCTTCCATAGGGTGCAATCACCACTTTCTGCCAGTCCTCTTCAATAAGCTGGAATTTTCGGGCTGCGGTGCTAAAGTAATAGTTCATATGGCCGGATAACAACTGGAGGATATTTTTCTCATCCAGTACCTGTTCTCCGAGCTGCCAGAAGCGTTGGCGAAAATAATCTCTATAATTGGCAGGTGTAAGAAGAGAGGAAAGACTCCCAGTACTTAATAACTCACGAGTAATACTGGCAGGCTGTAGTACGTAATCGGGTTGTTTTTCGGGAACAAATACCACCGTTTTCCCTGAAGCCTGTCTGCCTTCACGATTACAGCGACCGGCTGCCTGGGCAATGGAATCCAGTCCTGCTAGGGCACGATAGACAACCGGGAAATCAATATCGACTCCGGCCTCAACCAGAGATGTGCTGATCACAAAGAAGGAGCCGTTTTCTTGTTCCAATTGTTTTCTGACCACATCCAGTGTCTTGGAACGGTGCTCGGCACACATGTTTGTTGACAGGTGAACAGTTTGGCCTTCCGGGAGCAAACGGGCTAGGTGGCGGGCGTCGTCCTTGCGATTGACAATGCACAGCACAGGCAGGCCTTCTGCGATGATGGACCCTGCTAATTCATCGTGGCTGACAGGATCCAATCCCCTGGGACATAACTCGATTTTCACTCGTCTCAATTCATTTGCCAAACCGTCGGGGTCTTCTACAATTTCCATTACCGATTGGAACCCCTCACTGAAACTGAAGTCAAACTGTTCAGTCTGGGTCAAGACGGGTTGGGTGGCCGTACAGAGTAGGGGGGTTACTGAGTAATGCCTGTAAAGTTCACGGATGGCAAAGACGGCAGACCTCAGGTATTTGGGAGGCAAGCACTGTGCTTCATCAAAGATAACGACACTGTTTGCGATGTTGTGCAGTTTGCGGCATCGACTTGGTTTACATGCGTATACTGATTCAAAAAATTGTACTGAAGTCGTTACAATAATCGGTGCATTCCAGTTTTCAGCAGCCAATCGGTTTCTCGAGGTCTCTTCTCTCTCGTCTGGCTCCACCACATTACAGTGATGTTCCACCACAGCATTTTCAAATCCTGGGATCTTTCGGAAGACATTTGCGGTTTGCTCGATAATACTGGTATAGGGAATCACATAGATGATCCGGGACTTTTCATATTTGGCCGCATGTCGTAAGGCAAATGCCAGGGAGGAGAGTGTCTTTCCTCCACCTGTTGGGGCGGTGAGTGAAAAAACATCGAGATTTTTTGTCGCCATCTTGCGGCACTGTTCCAGAATTTGTGCCCGAATCTTGTTGACAGAAGTTGGCCTCACCCGTGCGCAAATCTGATTTATGTAGTAATCAAAGGCAGGCAGTAATGATTTTAATGGAGGATAATCTTGGTTGCGCAATTGAGCCTTGTTTTTATTCATAAAGGCTTCGGTATCCAGAAAGTCGGCATCAACTATGCAAGAAAAAAGCATGCGTAAAAAAAAAGCCGGATCGGCACCTGAAGGGATAGATTGACAGGGCATGGACCGACCTGCGATCTCAAAAGGGACATTTTTTAGTATATGTTCTGACTGTTTTGCGTTTCGCATTTTGGGTTCAAGGGCCTTTGCTCCGATTTCGTCCGAGAAATAATCCGTAAGTCCCGTATGATGGCCCATGATGAGCCAGGAAAGCACCCTGTCCGCTCCCTTCCATCCCTTCAACGAGGCTAGGTGCCCTCCTGCTTCTGAGTGGACAACCCTTCCCGGTCTTTTCCCAAGGTGGGTTTCTATTCCGTTCTCAGCAAGTAACTTTGCCTGAAATGCATCGGAATATTTTCCCAGGTCATGCCACAGTCCAGCCAGATAAGCCCACTCGTCTCCGCCGAAGGGTCGAGCAAACTCAGCGGCTAGTTTCGCAACCTTCTTGAGATGTTCCTCCAGCGGCTGCCATTGATCCACAGGTCTACCCGGCAAGCTGTGGGCGTAGAATCTTCTTGGCATTGTTTGCATCCTCAGTCTGTGAGTCCCGTGCCGTATCCCTCACGCCCTTCCTTCACCCCAAATCCAATTTTCCTTCGAGGTTTCTCAGGTGGCGATATGAGCTGACGAATGGCTTCGAAAATCGCTTCAATGCTCTCCTCATGATCCTCGATTTTGTGTTGCAGTTCCTCCAGCTTCCGTTCTAAGTCTTTGTGTGAAGAAAGCACCTGTCGCAATTCCACAAAGGCCCGCATAATGGCAACATTCACTTGAATAGCCCATTTACTCCTCAGGACGCTTGAAAGCATGGCAACCCCTTGCTCAGTAAAGGCATGGGGAAGATAACGGCGTCCACCTTTTCCCTTTGAGATCACAGATTGTGATCTCAAAGAATCGAATTCGTCCCTGGTGAGTTGGAACATGAAGTCTGATGGGAATCTTTCGATGTTACGCTTGACAGCTTGAACCAGACTTCGCGTTTCCACGCCATAAAGATCAGCCAAATCTTTGTCCAGCAGAACCTTTTGCCCACGTATGAGATGGACCATGCTTTGAATTCTTTCAATTGGGATTGCCGCGTTTTTATCCATAAGAGACCTCACTGACTCTCAACTGAATGACTATCGGGTGACTTTCGAGACATCCTGTGATTTCATGCGGTAATATCTGAACCTTTGTTCCTCTCTTCACACTTGTGCAAACATTGTTCTTTTCCTGCACTATTCGCCAATCCCAACCCCTCAATTGTTGTCGTTCCGCTGAAGAGGCACCGGATGCCGGATCAAGACCGGCATGACGAAGTTGGGTTATTCAACCGTCCAGTCAGAACCACCTCCACCTTCACCATCTGATAAACCACCGCCCCGGGATCGACTTCCACGACCCGGCAATCCAGGGTGGCGCCTTGTCGCAACAGGCGGCTGATGTGTTTGTTGTCGCTTCGGGGCACGTAACCGAGTTTGGCTTTTCCCAGGTGGATCGCCACGGCAAATCGATCATGCCGGTTGTCGGGTTCGCGCACCAAACGGAGCCGGGCACCGGGCTTGAGCTGCCGGCGCCCCGATTCCTTGACATTTGTAACTCCGTGCTGCTCCACACGGCCTGTGCCGGGGGCCGTGATGTGGATCGATGCTATGCCCGACCGCAGCCGGTGCACCAGGGCCGGACCGTCGTAAAACCGAAAGCCGGCAATAGCAAAACGGTTGAGCAGCAAAGGGCGGGCGGCGCAATGGTTGGGCTGAGGCTTTGCGGCCTCAGCCTGTTTGCCAATGGCCGCCGCCAGTGGGCTGAATAACAGGGATTTGAGAATTCGACGTCGGGTGATTTTCATGACGGACTCCTTATACCGGTCGCCAAAAACGCAAAGCTCGAACACAGCGGAATTGCGCTTCTGTTATTGGCCTTCTTTGCGTGCCTTGGGAAATGCCGTGCTTTCTCGCACAATCGACCAGCCATTTGAACGTCACTATATCAGCCAACTGTGACAGATCCGGTCACAGCAGTAAAAAATTCCCCTGGGAAGATTCAGGATAACCTTCACGTGTGATGGTTTTTTAGGAACAGCTTGGCCAAGAATATGACCAATTATAAAAAATTCTTACCATACAATTGTCCAGATTTCAACGGGCGGCCGTGGTCGTTGCGCAATTATTGTCCATCCATAAGAAGAGATTCCTCACGTCCTTTTACACCCGCACCCTGGCCCTCTCCCTCAAGGGAGAGGGAATTTGTAGATGGCACTCATTAAGGTCGCACCGAAGAGAGTTCAAAAGCCGTCATGCCAGATATAGTCCCCCTTTCGCATGACTTCGGTGTGATAGGGATGAAATCCATAACGTATTGAGATCACCGGATGTCCGCTTTTGTGAGAATGACGAGATTAGATGTTTTTAACTTTTTACGAGACTATCAAGTAAAGTCGCTACCGCTTTGCCCGTCCTCTTCGAGGGCCGTAGTAGCACCATCGGCCATGATCACCCACTGCTGAGTTCTTTGGATCTTTGGGCTGCGGCATGAACCGCCTCAATCAGATGGTCTTTGATGCCGTAGCGTTCCATCACCGTAAGTGCGGCTTCGGTGGTCCCCCCCTTGGATGTGACTTTCTTTCGGAGTTCCGCCGGTGGTTCTCCTGTTTCTTCCAACAACCTGGCCGCTCCTTTCATGGTTTCCAGGGTCAGGGTCAGGGCGTGGGAGGGTCTGAGCCCGAGCTTGGCGCCGGCCTGGACAAAGGCCTCCACAAAGTAAAACATGTAGGCCGGTCCCGAACCGCTCATGGCGGTCACAGCGTCCAGGTCCTGTTCTTCAAATTCAATGACCTTCCCAATGGCTTCCAGGATCGCCCGGGCCTTTTCCATGTCGGATTGCCTGGCATAGGCGTTGCCGCTCATGCCCGCCATGCCGGCCAGGGCGAGGGCGGGGGTGTTGGGCATGACCCGAACGATGGGCAAGAGCCCCTTTGCGTCTTGATCCAGCGGCGGATACAGGTGAGCCTCAATTTTTTTGATCGGAAACCCGGCCGCAATGGAAATCACCAGCTTCACGCCGGTCAGCGCCTGGGGGAGGACCGAGGAAAGCCCATCGAGCACGTCATCCATGTGTTGGGGTTTAACCGCCAGGATAACGATTTCCGCTTGCTCGAAGACGTGCGAGTTCTTTTCAGAGGTACGAATGCCGTAGGTCTCGTGCAATTGAGCCAGACGGGCCTCTCGCAAGTCGCTGGCCCAGATCTTGGCAGGGTCGCACAGCCCCGACTTGATCACGCCGTTGATCATGGCCTCGGCCATGTTGCCTGCGCCGACAAAACCGATATGTGCGTTCAACCGTTTCATGGGGACCTCCTTAGTTTCTGCTGAATTCTTTTTCAAACGCCAAAAGACGCCTTTTCAATCCTACCCCGCCCCCGAAGCCGCCCAGCGATCCGTCCGCTCGAATGACACGGTGACAAGGGATCACGATTGGAAACGGGTTTCGACTCATGGTTCCGCCTACAAAACGGCAGGCGCTCGGATGACCGATCTTTCGTGCGATATCGCCATAGGTTCGCGTTTGTCCATAAGGAATCGCGGCCACCGCCCTGAGTACCCGCCTCTGGAGTCCGGTGAGGCCGTTGAGGTTCAAGTCTTCCCATCGGGGGCGGATCGGATGGCCGCCGAAATAGATCTGAATGTCACGGAAAAGACGCGGTGCGCGTTCAGGAACCACTTCTTGTCCCGGGGCCATGTCCCGAATCTGTCCTATCAGCAGCGGACGGCTTTCACAGGGTAGGAACACGCGGTTGACAAGCGAAGAGTCCGCATCAAAAACCACTGCGCTGAACCCGAACGGGGTTTCCAGGATCGTATAGAACAGGGGACCGGTCATCATGGTTGCATTGAAGGCAGGTTGCCCATGTGGTCAAACGTCAAGGCTTTCCACGACGTCACACGCTTCAGGGCGGGATTGGATGTAATTTCGGGCTCCAGCGCTTTAGAGACCAACAGGCGATCCAGCCTCAGGGTGTTTTTGATGCGTACGATTCGGGTCTTTTCCGGCGGCACCATTCCGATGGTCTTCAAACAGACGTCCAGACATTCGCGGTCCGTGGCAAAATGCATGGGCAGGGCCGCTTTTTCAGGAGAAAGGGCAGCGATGGCGTTGGTAAAGGTCTTTTCAAGATCCACGGCTTCAATCAGCCTCCGCGTGGTCACATCGGC
>JAFDGP010000060.1 GCA_019309245.1 Deltaproteobacteria bacterium
CGTGGTTGAAGGTGCAGCATGAGGACGGAGACATCGGCTGGATTCATCACTCGCTGGTGTGGGGGCAGTGACGCACCGGGCGAATACGAACCATGACTTTCAGGGCTCGCAGATGTCCTGAAGCCTCCTGTCGTACATTTTGCCGATACCGTATTCCTGCCTCCTGAGAAACTTTTCCTGGGCGGGTCCGATGATCTGCATTTCCGGGTGCTGCTTTTGAACATCCAGGGCGATCTTCATTTCTTTGGTACACCCGGTGCTAAAAGTAGCGTCTTTTCCGACCCATTCCGGAGGGATCTTCATTTTCATGGCTTCAAAGGCCTTGACGATGTCATCATAGGTCTGAAAGCGCCATATGTCGATCAACCCGCTTCGTTGCACCATCTCCCACATGAACATCAAGTCATCGGCATCCATGCCGGGTTCGGAGTGCTCAGAAGGGTTGATCACAAAGGTCCCGGCGGACTGGTCCTTGATCGAGCGGACCGTGGTGTTCATGATTTTTTTTGCCATGGCTTCTTTTCCCGGAATGGAGCCGATGATGCCGCTGTAGAACATGACCGTCATCCCTTCCTTCTTGGCCTTTTGCATGGCTGAGATGATGGTTCTGGCCTTGTTTTCCAAATCCTTGAGCGTAAACTTGATCGCAGCGGCATGTCTCGGTTTGTATCGGATGGACAGGCCGCCTTGATCTGCGGCGATACTGTAAATGTCCTGTGTGAACTGAAAGTGGGTGTTAAACAGTCGATGCCTTTGCTCATGCCCCTTGGAGATGATGCCGTCAACTTCCTTGAAGGCTCGGGCAAAGGTCGTCGAGGCCATGAGCAAGTTCAGATTCTCACGGGTGCCGTCTGAGATTGCCAAGATCGACTTATCGGTTTTTAAAATCTCGACCAGCTCATTTTTTCCAAGACATGGCTCATCAATCAAGAGCGCGTCTTTGAGTTCTTCGGCCAGGCGTTCGTCCCTTTGCGCGTCATAATAATCTATCTTGGTGAACCAGGGGCCGTCTTTAAATGCGATAATGATTTTATGCCCAAGCCTGGCCAGATACCGAATTATGGCCAGGTCCGCCATGATTTCACCGGCTTCATTGGTCAGCCACAGGATCTTTTTCGACGAGGCTTCCTGCTTCCCATCGGGGGTGGTACAGACATCCAGGAACCGCCACAACTTCTCGGCGCCGTCGCCGGTGACCGGTCCGCTAAAAAGCCTCAGATAGTCCTCGGCCGTATAGTGAAGCATTTCGTCTGATTCCCAGAGTCGGGTTTCCACGGAAAGGGTAAAAAGACGGCTGAGTTTGAGATAGTCCACGCGCTCTTTAATTTGTTCAAGGCCGACCGGACAAGACAGTAGCACGGCGTCGTCAACCCGGTCCAGGGCCTCTTTTAAGGCGTTAGAGGCCAGGCATCGGGCGGCGCGCGCATTGCGTTCTACTTTTTGACACAGGAAAGGGTCCTCGATTTGTGTTCGATTCATGTAGATTCTGAGCAGGCGTTTTTCCAGACGGGATGGGATCATGATGCGGTCCCGGGTCTCATGGTCGAACTTGATTTCAATGAGGGCTTTTAAATACGTTTTTTCCCAGGGATCGTCGATCTGAGCGTCCACCAGGTTGAGTATCTTGGTGACCACGTTGTGGTATTTCGCCCTGAGCTGGCTGGAATCGCTGCGGCCCATAATGGTCCAGAACATTTCATCCGAACACGGATGATACCGCTCATTGTTCTCGGTAAACACCATGAAGCGAACCTGCTCGGGCGTGGCGACGTGATCCGGATAGGCGTAATGATCGAGATGGTTTTCCAAAAAAAAGGTGGTGTACAGGGCGTCGGCTTGAGGGTCTTTCCCCTGTATGTAAGGTTTTTCCCGCTCCAGGCCGCCAGTGGCTTGAGATCGATCTTTCATAGCTCATATGTTGAATTTTTGAGGTCCAACCTGTCGTGTCCGACAAAGAGATCGCAGCCTTGAGGTCCTTGATCGGGCCCTAAGCCTTTTGTTCCAAGAGCCGGACGATGGTTTCTTCGAGTTCGCGGACAGGTCGCATGCCAATAAGATGCTTGACGATGTAGCCGTTTCGGTCAATAAAGAAACTCTCCGGGACGGCCTTGATATTTCCATAATCTACCACGACCTGTCTGGTGCCGACAACGATGGGATATGGGATGCGGAAGTGCTGGGCAAAAGGGGCCAGGGCCGCCGCACCCTGCATGTCCAGCCCGACACCGATGATTTCAAATCCCTTGGCGTTGAACTTTTTGTAGAGCCGGATAAAATCCGGCGTTTCCTGCCGACAGGGGCCACACCACGTGGCAAAAAAGTTCAACAGCACCACCTTGCCGCGCAGGTCCTTGAGGCGCACCGTATTTCCCTTAATATCTTGAAGGGTAAAATGGGGGGCCCTGCGGCTGGTCACATTCGCTTGGCCATCCTGTCCGCTGCAGTTGCAACCGCTCGGCAACAAAAACCCCACCGCCAATATCGCCACGGTGATCCGGAGTAGAAATTTGGCTGTCATCTCCTGTAGCCTTCCTGTCTTTGTTTTCTTTTTGTTCCGTAAGATCCGGTCACGCACCCGGTTTCCCACGGGTGCGTTTGTCTACCACCCTGGGCGCTGTCTCTGAATCGGTGCCAATGGAGGCGGCTTCCACCAGGTAAATGTCCGGGGTTACCCCCAGCGTGTCTCTGATTTTTTTTCGCAGCCGATCCACCATGACACGCTGTTTTTCCATTTTGTCAAAAAACAGGGCCTCTGAGACGGCAATACGGATCCCCAGCCGATCCTGATAGGCGTCGTCCCTGTCTACCACAAGCTGATAAGCGGGCTCTGTGCCCGTGACTTCCCGGAGAATGGGGCCGACCTCCACGGGGTGAATGTTGACGCCCTTGACGATTACGATATCATCACAGCGTCCCGCAATTCCGGCGATGCGCGCCAGGGTTCTGCCGCAGGGGCAAGCAGTACGGTCCAGAGATGTCAAATCCCCGGTTCTGAACCGGATGACAGGAAAGGCTTCTTTCGTGATGGTGGTCAGCACAAGTTCTCCTGTGCTGCCGTCCGGCAGGATCTGGCCCGTGACCGGATCCACAATCTCTGCGATGAAATGGTCTTCGGCCAGATGAAGCCCTTGTCTGTTCAAGCATTCGCCTGCCACGCCGGGCCCCATGACCTCGCTTAGGCCGTAGTTGTCATAGACCCGGATATAGAGTTGTTGTTCGACGGCCGTGCGCATCTGTTCGTCCCACGGTTCCCCGCCGAAGATTCCCCGTTTCAATGCCAGGGTCTTGGGGTCGATTCCCATCCGTTCCAGGACCTGTGCGATCCGCAGCGCGTAGCCCGGGGTACACACCAGAGTGGTGGTTCTGTAATCTTTCAAGATACTGACCTGGCGCCGTGTATTTCCCACCGAGGCCGGCACCACCGAAGCGCCGATGCGCTCAATGCCGTAATGAAGCCCGAAGGCCCCCGTGAACAAGCCGTAATTGAACGCCACTTGAACCACGTCATCTCGTGTGACACCCACGGCTGTCAGAAGACGGGCGACAAGGTCTTGCCAGTGCCTCACATCGTTGGCTGTATAGCCGACAATGCTGGGGTTTTCCAGGGTGCCCGAAGAGGCATGGATCCTGACGACCTCACGGAGCGGGACGGCGAACATTTCATAAGGATAGGCTGCGGCAAGGTCCTTGCGTGACGTAAACGGCAGGACGGACAAGGCTCCAAGGTCGTCTATGTCTTCCGGGTCAAAGCCGATCCGGTCAAAGGTCTTTTTGTAGAAGCTTACATTTCGGTATACCCGGTTCAGCGTCGCCTGGAGTCGTTCCAGTTGGAGCTGTTCAAGCTGGTCGCGCGACATGCATTCACGAGATTGATCCCAAATCGTCATGGCGATTCCCATACCTCCCGATATCCTTTGCCAAGATAGGCCCGCTTGATTTGTTTGTGGTCCAGCAGTTCACGTGATGGTCCTTCCATGATCATCCGACCGGTTTCCATGATATAAGCCCGATCCGAAATATGCAATGCCGCACGAGCGTTTTGTTCCACCAACAGGATCGTCATTCCTTCGTCTCGCAAACGGGCGATGGATTGAAATACCGTGTGGGCCACAATGGGAGCCAGGCCCAGCGAAGGCTCGTCCAGAAGCAAGAGTTTGGGCCAGCCCATCAGAGCACGGCCGATCGCCAGCATCTGTTGCTCGCCTCCTGACAGGGTGCCGGCAAGCTGATGCCGGCGTTTTTTCAAGACGGGAAAAAGACTCTCCACACGGTGAATGGCCTCATGGACCACGGCGTTGTTTTTCTCAAGATATCCACCAAGCTCCAGGTTTTCCCATACCGTCATTTTTGCAAAGACCTGTCGGCCTTCCGGTACATGCGACAAGCCCTTTCGAACAATTTTATTCGGCGCCATGCCGCGGATAGGCACCCCCACAAAGTCGATTTCACCCTTGGTCGGCCTGATCAGGCCTGAGATGGTTTTAAGCGTTGTGGTCTTGCCGGCCCCGTTGGCGCCGATCAGGGCAACCAGTTCTCCCGGACCCACGTGAAGCGAGATGCCTTTAAGCACGTGGATGTTGCCGTAGTAGGTATGAATGCTCTTGAGGCGTAACATTTATGGGCAAACTACACTTCCGGGGTCCGGGCGGTACCCGGCCCGCGATCTATCGATGGTCGACAACGCCGCCCGGTCCGATATCTTCAAGGTCAAACGTGAGACTTTCCACCAGCCTGATGGTGGCCTCCAGCCCCAGGCGTTGAAACAGGTGTTTGCGCAGGCGCTTGAGCACTTGCTCGATATTTTTTACCTCATCGGAAAACAACAGCGGGGTCATTTCAAGCCAGATTTCCACCATGTCCAAATGGTTTTCCTTGTACAGGTGGATGAGAAATCGGCTGGACGCGGTTTTCGGATCAGCCGCCAGGATTTGTGCAATCTGGGTCGGATGGGTTTTGACCCCACGGATGGTCAGGATGTTTCCGACGTGCCCGGAAACGGTGCTGATTCGAACAAAGGTTCTCCCGCAGGCACACGGGCCTTCCAGGATGCGGGCAACATCTCCAGTACGAAAACGGATCAGCGGAAACGCCCGGGCCGTGAGCGTGGTCAACACGATTTCCCCCTCCCGCCCGGGCGGCAGGGGGGTTGTATTGCGAGGGTCCACGATTTCCAGAAGGAAATGGTCTTCATTGACATGAAGGCCCTGTTTTTCGGGGCATTCAAAGGCCACCGCGGGTCCGAGCACATCGCTGGGGCCATAGCCGACAAATACCTTTACACCCAGCGCCATCTCCAGCGCGTTGCGGTCGGAGTCCTTGAGTGATTCTCCCACGACCAGCACGGTTTTTAATGCCAGGTCGCGTGCCGATTTGCCCAGACCTTCCATCGTATCAAGCAAATGCATGCCATAAGACGGTGTGGTCAGCAACACCGATGTTTTGAAGTCTTCCATAACCATAAGCTGTTTGGCCGTGCTCATCATCGTAAAGGGCATGACAGACGCCCCCACGACTTCTGCGCCTTCTTTGAGTGCTCTGGCCCAGTTCGACAGACCGGGGTTAAGGCAGATCTGGACCACGTCCATATCTCCGACACCTGCTGCGCTCAGGAACCGGGCCGTCAATTGGTTTCTGACCCTCAGATCCGACCTGGTAAACCCCACCACGACCGGCTTTGCAGTTGTGCCCGGCGCCGGGCTGATGCGGACGATGTCTCTAAGGGGTACAGCAAAAAGACCGTAGGGGTAGTCGTCCCCCAGGTCTTGACGTGTGGTAAACGGGAGGGCAGCGATGTCCTGAATGGCACGAAGCCCCGCGGGTTCGACGCCGTGGGACTGAAAGCGCCTTTTGTAAAAAGGCACATGCTTCCAGGCACGGTTGATCGTACTTTGGAGCTGTTCCAGTTGCAGTTGCTCCAGGGTCTGCGTGTCTATGCGTTCATTTTCACGCTTTCGGTCACTCAAGCCGATTCCCTCCCTTCCCAGAATTGCTTGTAATCTTTTCCGAGATAGGCCCGCTTTACGTCGCCGTCGTTTAGGAGGTCTTCCGAACGTCCCTGCAGGATAATCTTTCCTGTTTCCAGCACATAGCCCCGGTCGGATATCTTCAAGGCGGAACGCGCGTTTTGCTCCACGATCAGGATTGTCACCCCATTGTCTCGAAGGTCGGAGATTCTGACCATGATTTCTTTGACGATCAATGGGGCCAGCCCCATTGAAGGCTCATCCAGCAGCAACAGCTTAGGCCGGGCCATCAGGGCACGGCCGATCGCCAGCATCTGTTGTTCCCCACCGGAAAGGGTGCCTGCCAGTTGTCCGATGCGTTCTTTAAGCCTGGGGAAGATCTCAAAGACCCGTTCAAGATCTTCTTGTACGGCCTTGCCTTGTCCCTTTCTGAACCGCAGATACGCCCCGAGTTCCAGGTTTTCACGCACGGTCATGGGTCCGAAGATCTGGCGCCCTTCCGGGACCTGGCTGATTCCTGCGGCAACGATCTTTTCTGCGGTAAGGCCATTGATTGCGCTGCCCTGGAAGGTAATTTCCCCCTCGATGTCGGGCAACAGGCCTGAGATCGAGGCCAGCAGGGTGGTCTTTCCGGCACCGTTCGCCCCGATCAGAGAGACGATTTCTCCCGTTCGGACATGCACGGACACGTTGTGCAGGACCTTGATCGGCCCGTAGCGCGCATGCAAATTCTTGATCCTAAGCATAGGCGTCGTCTCCAAGGTAGGCGGAGATTACAGCTGGGTTGTTTTGGATCTGTCGGGGTGTGCCCTGCGCGATGTCGGTGCCGTAGTTGAGGACCACAATCTCATCAGAGATTTCCATGGCCACATCCATATTGTGTTCCACCAGCAATACAGTGATCCCTCGGTCCCGGATCTTGCAAATGAGGTTTCCCAGTGCACGGCTCTCCGTTGGATCCAGGCCCGATGCAGGCTCGTCCAGGAGCAAGAGCTTCGGCGCTGTCGCCAGGGCCCTGGCGATTTCCAGGTGGCGCTGCAACCCGAAGGGCAATCCTGCTGAATTGTCATAGGCCCTTTGTGTCAGGCCTACAAAATCCAGGAGTTCCAGGGCGCGTTCTAAGATGGCCTTTTCCCGTCTGCGGGCCGAAGTCAGGCGCAAGGCACTTGCCACGAGTCCCACCCGGGTGTGGGTATGGCAACCCATCATCACATTTTCAACAACGGTCATGCTGCTGAAAAGCTCCACGTTTTGAAACGTGCGGGCAATCCCCTTGGCAGCGATTACATGGGGTTTAAGTCCGTCGATTCTTTCCCCGCAAAACAAAACCTCTCCGGTGGTGATGGCTTCGAAGCCTGTTATAATGTTGTACAGCGTGGTTTTCCCGGCGCCGTTAGGCCCGATCAGGGCTTTTACCTGCCCTTCATTTACGCAAAACGAGACCCGCGTTAAAGCGTTGAGACCCCCGAAGGATTTTGCGATATTTTTGACTTCCAGAATCTTTTCCACGGCAACCAGGCCCGCTTTCCAAAGAATCGCCCACTAACGATATATCCGGTTTTGGTCATTTAGACAAGCGTCGGGGCAACGGACCGTGCAGGGGCCTTTGTCCTTAAGTCCGACCGACAATGACCTGAACCAAGAAAAAGTTTCGCCGCGTCCTGTTCTTAAGCCGGCCCCCGCAGTGTCATTGCCCAGGGGCCACTGTTCGCAAACTGCACTGCATACTCGGCGTGGATGTCGTGGGAATTGTTTTCATGAACTTCGGCCCCGACCGTCGCCTGAAGCGGCACGGGAGGGCTTTGAACGGAGGGGCCGCTTCAGGTCCAGGCATGAAACTTGCTACAATACAGTTAACTTTTTTACTGCAATCTCGTCTGGTTTGCTGGAAAAGACCCGCTGGAAAGGAGCTCCCATGTTCTCATCGGCGTTGTTCAGAAAGAGCTTTCTTTCTATCCTTATTGTTGTTGTGTCGTTTGCCGTGGCCATATACAGCTTTTCGGTTCCTCACATCAAAAAAACCATCCACAGCATAGAGGAAGAATCGGCCAAGACCATCCTTGATAACGTCTACCGGCTGGTTGAGAGCCAGTATGCCTCCGTTGAATCTTACCGACAGTCCGCGCTTGACGCCTACAAAAAACAGCTCAAGAATATCACCCTGATTGGAGAAGCCTTCCTGAGGACCAAGTATGAGCAATCCAGGCAAGGCGTGTTAAGCGAGGAAACGGCCAAGCGTGAGGCCCTGGAACAGCTGCGGAGCTTCCGGTACGGCAAGGACGACTATCTGTGGGTCTCCGACTACCGCTCCGTGTTGATTTCCCATCCGGACCCGAAACTGTACAATGCTGATTTTTCCAAGGTGACCGATATCTACGGCAATCTGATCGTACCGCGCCTTGTCCAGGTGGCCCGGGAGAAAGGAGAGGGATTTACCTCCTATTTCTGGAGGCGTCTTGGAAAACAGGAGCCCATCGAAAAGCTTACCTACTCAAGAGATTTTTCGCCGTGGCAATGGGTGATCGGTACCGGGGTATATATCGACGATGTGGCGACGGAGGTGGCCAAGCGAAGAGAGAAGATCGTTGAAGACCTGCGACGAACGCTTCGGGGGATTAAGGTCGCCCGGACCGGATACATGTATATTTTTGATTCCAAGATGAACATGATTATCCACCCCAATTCCAACATCGAGAACACGAATTTTTCCGGACTGCTGGATCCTGCCACCAACAAGCCCATCGGGCCGGAACTCATGGCCGTGGCCAGAAACGGTACGGGCAAGCTCAACTACAAGTGGGACCGTCCGGACGACAAAGGCAGATACGTTTATGACAAAACGTCGTGGGTCCGGTACTTTAAAGGGTTTGACTGGTATATCGCGACCTCCGTCTATGCCGATGAGCTGAACCGCAGCGCGATCCTTTTGGGGAACAGGATCCTGGTCTTTTCGGCAATCCTGTTGCTCCTTTCCATCGGCACGGCAAGCGTGTTCTTGCGGAAGATCACGGCGCCCGTCAAGGCCCTGTCCGACATGGCGCTCAAGGTAAGAGACGGGGACCTGACCGCGCGCTGTGACGTGGAGGGCCGGGACGAAATCGGGGTGTTGGCTTCGGCCTTCAACAGCATGGTGGGTCGACTCCGGGCCAACATTGCGACTCTGGACAACAAGGTACGAGAAAGGACCAGGGAGCTGGATGAAAAAAATGCAAGGCTCAAGGCGGAAGTCGCCGAGCGTAAGCGGGCGGAACAGGCCCTCCAGGAGGCCAAGGACGCGGCAGAGGCTGCCAGCCGCGCGAAGAGTGATTTTCTGGCAAATATGAGCCACGAAATCAGGACCCCGTTGAATGCCATCATCGGAATGGTCGAGCTGGCCATGGACGGTGACCTGAGCGACCACGACAGAAACACCATGCACGTGATCAATGCGGAGGCGGACTCGCTACTTCGAATCGTCAACGACATCCTGGATTTTTCCAAGATTGAAGCAGGGAGGCTTGAGCTGGAAGAGACTGACATTGACGTCGGAAGCCTTGTCGAAGACGTGGCGGCTGGCGTGGCGTGGCAGGCTGAAAAAAAGGGGGTGGAGGTGGTTTCGTTTGTCGGACAAGATATTGCCGAACGGCTCATGGGGGACCCCGGCCGACTGCGCCAGGTTCTGATGAATCTGGCCGGAAACGCCGTCAAATTCACCCCGCGGGGTGAGGTCTATATCCGGGCGGAGTTGGCCGAAGACCTCGGCGATCGGGTTCGGGTTCGTTTTGCGGTCAAGGATACCGGGATCGGGATCTCGCAAGACAAGCAAGCCATGATTTTTGAAAGCTTTACGCAGGCCGACGGGTCCACCACTCGAAAATACGGTGGGACCGGCCTGGGCACAACGATCTCCAAACACCTGGTCGAGCTGATGGGCGGGGTGCTTGAGGTTGAAAGCAAGGAAGGCCAAGGGAGTACCTTTTATTTTTCGGTAGTTCTGGGCAAGGGTTCAAAGCGGCCGAAGAAGTGCGATGCGGACATCGACCTGAAAGATTTGAAGGTCCTGATTGTGGACGACAACGCGAACAACCGGTACATCCTCGGCGAATATTTTAAACGCTGGGGCTGCGCCCCTACCGAAGCAAAGGACGGGAGAGAGGCCTTCATGCGTTTAAAAGAGGCCTGGTCGGAAAATAGCCCCTACGCCCTGGTCCTGACCGATTATCAGATGCCCGAAACAAACGGTTTGGATCTGGCCGTTCGGATCCGAGAGGATCGGCAGTTGGCCGAAACACCTGTTGTTCTGCTTTCTTCCATGAGTCTCCGAAGCGCCGAAGAGTGTGAAAGGATCGGTATCCAGGGCTACTTGACGAAACCCGTCCGTCGCGACGAGTTGCGCGGCGCAGTTCAAGCGGTGTTGGGTGCTGTTCCCCGGGCAAACCGCACAAGCCGGACTATGCCGGTCACGCATAACTGTCCGGCAGCAGCCTCCGGCAGAGAAATCCGGATCCTTGTGGCCGAAGACTACCCCACCAATCAACAGGTCGTGGTTCGACACCTTGAAAGTGCGGGCTA
>JAFDGP010000451.1 GCA_019309245.1 Deltaproteobacteria bacterium
ACACCTATTGACGGATGGTAATCGGCATACAGGCCGAAAAAACGATATCTTAATGGTTTACAAGGTCGTCCGGACGTCATCAATCGGGGTGCGATGGGCACGGACTTTTTGGAAAAGACAAATCCATTTAACTGTAATTTTGACCGGATTAGAGGGCTGCTGATACTGAAAACTGTATTTTTTTCAATATCAAGCATGACCGTCTGCACACCCTAATATAGTGTCACATGAGCCGAGGATTTTCTCAGAAACAGATTGAAAAGATGGCCGCTCGCTGGATGCCCAAAGACTGGAGAGGTGGCACCCTTCGCGTCCATACGGACACCACCAATTTTTTTGATATCGGGTACGGCGATGTCGTGTTGTTGGACGGCAGGCCTTACCTAATCCGCAATAGTGCCAGGGAAGGCCGTTTCGGGCTTGATGACGACGTGAAGCATTGGGTGAAACGCTCTATTGATTTGACACGGGCGCAAATGTGCATCGTCAAGCTCGTATTTTATGAAAAGTTTTTCGCCTCCATCGCCGGCATCAAATTCGAGTGCTTCCGTAGTCCCAAAAAGGAGGCACGCATTCTACACCTTGTCAAGGACCATCCTAATTTTATGCACGGGATTTCTGCGCTCGACGATAAAGGAAATTTGGTCAGAGTACTCGAATATATCACCGGAAAGCCATTGTCGAGTCACGTCGCAGATATCAGACAAAACCATAAAGAATATTTTCACAAGACCCTTCCTCACATCCTTGAGCACTTTATTGGGTGTTTGGAGGCTATTCAGTTCCTCCACGAACACGGTGAAAAGCATGGTGACATTCGTAGGGATCATATCTTAATTGATAGTCAGACCGGACTGTACCGCTGGATCGATTTCGACTTCAACTATCGCCATCGCGAAAACATCTATGGTTACGATCTGTTCGGGATTGGAAATGTTCTCGCATATGTCGTCGGAAAGGGCGACGTCACCCTGCATGATCTCAAGAACCGGGATTCTACCATGCTGTCTCGGTTGAATCATGAAGACTTGAATATCGTTTTTCATAACCGAGTTGCAAACTTGAAAAAGATTTACCCCTACATCCCCAACTCCTTGAACGAGATTCTGCTGCATTTTTCCACAGGTGCCAACTGGTTTTATGAACAAGTCGACCAGTTAATTCATGATCTACATGTGGCGATGGCTGATATTCATTGATACAATGCTGGCAATATTTGTCAATGTTCAATTATTCAACAAGAACTTTTTGGTCGCAGTCGACGAGTCAGATAATGCGCGCAGGGCGGTTGAATACGTTGGATATCTTCTCGGAAATGTCAAGGGTGTCTATGTTACCCTGTTACACGTTATTCCGGAACCAGAGGATGATTATTTTCTTAAAGAGAATGAAAAGAAACAATGGCTCAAAAAATACCGCGGTAGGATGGACGCGGTTTTGAATCAATACCAACAGATACTGTTTGGCCATGGATTTTTAAAAGATGCCGTGGAAAAGCGTCTTTTGTTGCGACGTTGTCCATCAATGGCCGAATGTATCCTTATAGAAAGCGATCAGCGCCAATATGGGACTATCGTTGTGGGGCGGCAGGGGCTGTCCCGCAAGGAGGAGTTTTTGTTCGGAAGTATTTCCAGCAAAATTGTGAGTCATGCCCGTCATTGCACAGTGTGGGTGGTGGAATGAATCGTTTTCTGAAAACCGGACTCGTCGCCCCTGTTATGGACATCAAATACCTTCATCGTGACCACCGTTCACCTTAGGGCTCGGAACCCCGGTCCGACAGGGCAATTATTTGTGAAACATAATCTTGTGGTCATCGAAAATCCGATGCACCTTTCCTTTCGTATGGCACACCAGATCGCTGGGATAAAACTGGCCTCGCAGCGCATCAACCAGATGCCGCACTCCCAAAACCAAGAAAGGCGCTGAGATAGTCACTGCGAACAACCCCTTCTTTGCCCCCAACGAGACCCCCGAAACGATCCCCACCGCTGAAATCACGAAAAACCACCATGCAAATCCCAGCTTCCGAAAACGCGCCCCATGCTCGCTAAAGACTTTCAATTCAAACAAGGCTCCACATGTGGGGCACTTCACCTTGGCTAGAGCGTTTCCCTGTTCCGGGACGGCAAACGTCTGCCGCCAGGTTTTATGGTCGGAAACCATGATCCTGCCTCGTCCCCGACTCCCCCATACTTGCTTTCTGAGCATGCATCCCAACGTTACTGAGATCTCGTTGTTGGAAGACACTGTTTGTTTTTTCATGGCTTGCAGACCCGCCGACACATCCTAACGCGCCATACAATCTCCTAAAACTGAAGGTCATGATTTCTCTCTGGGGATGTGCCGGTTCAACCCATAGACCAAGCCATGACCTCAAATCCACCAAAAAAGGCTGCCAGGTCCACATTTTTTGACAATCGTGTAGACAAAACCGTCCTTGCATTCGTCTTAAGGGTCAAAAAGTAAAAAGGAGGTACCCAAATGAAAACAGTTGGTGTAGGGATTATCACAATGGTTACGGCCGTCGGAATGCTGACTTCGTTGCTTGTAAGTCCCGCTCTAGCAGGCCCGATCGGACAAAGGCAAATCGCTCAACAAAAAAGGATATTTCAGGGTGTGGCGGAAGATGAACTAACCTGGCAAGAATACCGTCAGTTGCAAAGAGAACAGTGCCGAATTCAAAAAAGCAAACAGTGCGCATGGCGCGACGGCACCTTGAGCCCCAAAGAACGTCTGCGTCTGCGTTGCCGGCAAAATCGCGCCAGCCGTCACATCTTTGTAAAGAAACACAACAACATCGCCCCTTAGCCTGGAGGGAAAACAGGGTCCTGATGGCCCTGAGGACGCAATCAGCATGGAAGCCCCTCGCGTGCAACCCCGTCAAATCAGGACCTCAGGCCCCCAAAACGATGTAACGGCCCTAGCCGCCAAGGCCGGAGCCGGGGATCGGCATGCGTTTGAAGCCCTGGTACATGAATTCCGGGAGGCGATTTTTCACATGGTTTATTGCCGAACCCATTCGGCCATGGATG
>JAFDGP010000061.1 GCA_019309245.1 Deltaproteobacteria bacterium
AAATGCATTTGTAGACGATATGCATTTTCTTCAAAGTCCCATGTGCTTACAAATCCCATTCTGCGTGCCAAAGCCAAAGCATGCGTGTTTTCAGCCAAACAGTTTCCCCAGACCATCACAACCCCCCGTTTTTGGGCAAGCGCAAGGCCATGTCTAAACAGCTCGGCTCCGATCCCTTTGCCCTGCCAAGCATCCGCAATCACCATCGCAAATTCACCGGTCTTTCCCCTCTGGTCGCACATGATGCTGAATAAGCCCAATGCTCTTTCCCGGTCATTGACCCTGTGTGTTGCAACCAATGAGACATCACCAGGGTTTTCGACAGAGACCAGTTTTTTCAAGACCTCTTCAGGCAGGGTACCCAACGTCCCAAAGAATCTTAATCGTATAGTCCTGGGCGACAGCATTTTGAACAGCCCCCCAAAAGTGGAACGTCTTTGGTTTCAAGAGAACGGATCAAAATCATCAGACCCGCTTTCGTACGAACCGAATTTGCATATGGAGCTCCAGGATTTTTCATTTGACTCAAGCTGGGATCTCTATGAGTAGCCAACCATTAGTGTCTTCCTGTTGCAATAGTTCAGCGTGACGAACAGACCGTGAAGAATGAATTGTTAAAGAGAGAGCAAAGGGCGCGCCAATAACATGAGAAGGAGAACAAATCAATTAACTAATTGAAATTTACAGCTATTATTCCATACCGGCCCACTGTCTGAGTTTCTTCCAAGTTCGGACGATATGTTAGATTCCTTTACGAATCGTAAAATCATGCAAAGGTCTCCAACCCATAAAAGATTCAAGGGTGAGGCGAACATGCCATCCGCGTCCATGTCCGCCTCTTGAGATGAAGAAAGGAGGGACGTTTCAAGTTCTAATAACATATATCCCAACTATCGATATGGCAAATAGATAATTCGGATATTAAAGGGCGCCGTTGATTGAATAGATCTATGAAAAAGCCGAACCGGCGTCTTTCCGGCCCCCAAATCCACCGCAAAAAAAACGAAGATGGGATCCTTTTTCCGCGATTGCAGCGTGTTAACCGAAAAGTGCTCATTGAAACCTTTCACCTGGCTTAAGCGTAGGCAGATCCATTTTTATCTTCGTTTTTTTGGCCCTTCGGGGATGCCGATTTTACCGGATCTGCTTTGTTGGTGGGCGCTTGAAGTGCAACAGTACGTCGGCGCGCCCACCGCCTCGCATCTTAAGGCAAACTCGGCAACCGGTGGATTTGGGCGTCTCCATTTGGTTGGCTTTCTTTCCGCAGCATGGTATAAGACGAATTTATGTAGTGAATTTACGGTGTTTTACCCTGCCGGGAGAATATTAAGGTTTCCGGGCGGGGCCTGCATAGAGACAACGCCATGCTTGAAGCGATCAAGGGTTTTTCCGAAGGTCCCGGATATCATCTAAAGGGCGTGCGATTCGGGTTTCAACATCCCGGATTCCTCGCACTGGCCCTGCTGCCGTTTTTGTGCACCCTGGCGTTTTATGTCACAGGATTCCTCGTTTTTGCGGCCCATCTCAAGGGGATCCTGACTTCCTTCTGGCATGTTCCGGCGGACCAATCCTCCAGATGGCTGGCATGGTTGTACTGGGCATACACGCATCTTATCCGTTATATTCTTTATCTGATTTTGCTGGCCGTGATGTTTTATACCTTTATCATTGTCTCCAATATTGTAGCATCGCCTCTGTACGATCGGATCAGCGAAAAATATGAAAACGCCTTTTACAGCGAAAGGCTGTCGTTATCCACTTATCAAGGAAGGAATATTTTTTTCATCATCAAAGAAGAGATCAAAAAAGCGGCGTTCATGCTTGTGATCCCCTTGGTGGTTCTCTTTATTCCGATCATTGGTGGTTTTCTTTCTCTGGTGGTTGCAGCAGCATTTGTTGCCTGGGATTATGTTGATTTTTCTCTGGCCAGGGACTATCCCCTCTTACGGGACCGCCTTAAGGCGCTGTGGAAACATAAGCTCCGTCTGATTGGGTTCGGCTGGCCGTTGCTGGTTCCGGTGCTGGGCCTTGCGATATTGCCCTTTGCCATTTTTGGTTCAACAAAACTCTACTATGAACAGATCAAATACCCGGACACATGACCGTATCATTTGAATTCATCCAAACCATTTCCGACCTCAAGGCCCTGGGTTCACGTCTGAGAAAAGAGGACACCCTGGCCGTGGATATCGAGGCCGACTCTTTGCACCACTATATCACCAAGGTCTGCCTCGTGCAGATTTCGACAGCGGGGCAGACCTTTATCATCGACCCGCTGGCCACAGAAACGCTTGCGCCGATTTTACCCCTGTTTACAAGTGAAAAAATCAGAAAAATACTGCATGGCGCAGATTATGATCTGCGCTCTCTTTACCGGGATTACGGCACCAGTATTACCAACGTCTTCGACACGATGGTGGCGTCGCAGTTTCTTGGAGAAAAAGAACCCGGTCTTGCAGCCGTTTTAAACAAACGCTTCGGTATTATGTTGAACAAGAAATACCAGAGAGCGAACTGGTCAAAAAGGCCGCTTTCAGAGGCGATGCTGACGTATGCTGCACACGATACGGCCCATCTGATCCCCCTTTACCGGGCATTGCAAAAGGATCTACTCGAAAAAGGGCGCCTGGAATGGGTTGAAGAAGAATGTAACCGCATGAGCATTGAATGCGCCAAGGCAAACAATTCCCACTGGGCCTGCAGCCACCCAAATCAAACCTCTACGCGCCGCCATTGCCAAAACGTGTTGAAACGCGAGCCGTTATTTAAACGGTTCAAAGGTGCTGGCGCTATGTCACCCAGGGACCTGGCTGTTCTGGAAAAATTATTGAGGTTCCGGGAAAAATGCGCCATGAAGCAGGACAGGCCTCCTTTCAAAGTTTTCGGAAACCGCTTAATCAAAGAACTTGTCCAGGCCAAGCCCATGGACCTTGACGCTATTAAGAAGATCCCGGGCCTGCCTGGCGATTTCATGCGGCGCTATGCGAAAGGCTCTCTCGCCGCCATAAAAAGCGCGGCCGAGTTGCCTGAACACCGCTTGCCTGTATACCCGAAAACTCCGCGTCCTAAGAGAAATCCCGAAAAGCAGGCACGCATCAAGCGCCTGAGGATCTGGCGTGATTCCAAGGCGAAGGCCCTGGACCTGCCGCCGGGTTTGCTTTGCAACAACGCCCTGCTTGAAGCCCTGGCGGAATGCAAGCCCGGGAATCCGGAAAGTTTAAAACAGGTCCCTGGGATCCGCTGCTGGCAAAAAAAAGTGCTTGGACGGGAAATCATAGGAGTCATGCACGGAATGGAAAATCACATCAAGCATAAGACTGGAGAGGAGAATATCTCATGAAAATCAGCATTGAAAAAGAGTTGGTTGAATTCAAGCCTGAAAACCAAAATGAGACTGACATGATGGAGGTCCTCTGGAAGCTCATGGTGGATTGCGTCCGGTTTAACAAAAAACTGGTTCCCGTGGGCGAATACATCCCGCAAAAGAAAAACCTGGCGCGGTTCGTGGTGGAGAATTAGCCTTCTTAAGAAACTCAACTCAAATTGCAGCTCATGCATTGAGAACAATACGTGTTTTTTGCGGCAATACTTTAATGGTGACAACGGAGGTTGCCGACGATGGATGATTCCCTCAAACAGGCCCTTATTCGAAAAGTAAGAGAAGAACCCTTTGCCCGAAAGCTGAGCCTCGAACTGGTTGACCTCAATGATGGGTATTCCGTAGTGGAGATGACGTTTACCAAGGACGTCGAAAATATTTTCGGCATGGCCCACGGTGGCGCCATCTTTGGATTGATTGACGAGGCCTTTGAGACCGCAGCCAATTCCCACGGCACGGTCGCGGTCGCCCTGAACATGAATATCACATACACGGCCGCCCCGGCGCCGGGTTCGAGGCTTCGGGCCACGGCCCGGGAACTCAACCTTACACCCCGAACAGCCGCGTATGACATCAAGGTGACCGACGATAACAACACCCTGGTTGCGGTATGTCAGGCCCTTGTCTATCGAAAAAAGACGCCGCTGCCGTTTCTGGAAAAACAATAAAATAGAGCCCTGGTGCACCCGGCAGGCCCAAAACCGCGGAAAGGCCTGGGGGGCCTGGATCACCCTTGAAATAAGCCCCAACTCCTTACGCTGCAACGTTAGCATCAACTCAGCTTGACGGCAGCCGAACATGCAAACCAAGGCCTTCGCAAAATGGACCATGATCGCCGGAGCGACGATCGTGGTCGTCACCTTGTGGGGTGCGACTCACTTCGTGCCGCCTTTTTACACACACACATATCCATTCGCTTGGTACGGACTCATTTTCTTTTTGGACGGCCTGCTCTGGTCGCGATGGAACGAAGGATTCATATTCAAAAGGCCTGGGTCCTTTGCGACTTTGTTGTTCTGGTCTGCCGTATTCTGGTTTTATTTCGAACTGTGGAATCTCCGTCTTCAAAACTGGTACTATGCGGGTGTTTCTTCACAAGGCCTTTGGGCACACGCAGAAGCCTACATGGACTTTGCCACTGTGTTGCCCGGTATCTTTTTGGTCTACCGTTTGCTGTGTCGCCTGAAGATCCCTCATCAAGTGCAAACGTCAATCAGACTCTCCAAACAGGCCCGTGCCTGGTTTTTCCCGGCCGGTGTGGCGATGATTTTTTTGCCGGCAGCCTTTCCGGACATCTTCTTTCCAATGGTGTGGGGATGTTTGATCTTTTTGTTGGAGCCTTTCTGTGCCAAATTTGGCGCCCCGTCATTGGTCCGGAATGCCGAACAAGGCCACTGGACCACCTTTGTACGCCTGCTTCTGGCCGGGTTGATTTGCGGCGGATATTGGGAGTTCTGGAATCACCTGTCGCTCGAAAAATGGGTGTATACCGTGCCGTTTTTTTCACAGGGGAAACTTTTTGAAATGCCCTATCCCGGATTTCTGGGATTCCCGCCTTTTGCCGTAGAGTGCTTTGTCATGGCCAATGCCGTCTTCCTTGTACGCGGGAAAAGACATTGGACTCCGAACACGCCGGGCATCGGCCACCTTGAATCGTTTCCGCGCCTCGCCTATGTAGCCATGATGGTGGCCGGCGTTCTCTTAAGCGAAATCTCTTATTCCCAGATGAAAAAAAACACAGTGGACAGCCACGCACAGGATATTTACAGCATGCTTGAAGATATTAGTGCCGCCGATGCCCGACGCCTGGCTGAAACAGGTTGGCATTACCCTGCGCAAATTCTAATCGCGTGGGACAGGTCCTGTCTCCTTATCGCCCAACCCTTCCGGGTCGCCGTCAAAAACCGCCTCGAACTTGCCAGCCTTCTTCAGATGGGAGCAAAAAACGCACGGCTTCTGGAAAAGGCCGGGGTCGGCTCACGCGAAACATTGGCCCGCCAGGACCCAGGACAATTGTTTGCTGTATTGACTGCAATCAACACCGCCGAGCAGATCCGAAAATCTCCGTTGCTCAAACGCCGGATCAAGGCCTGGATCTATGGCGCACGTCGTACATCGACCCTTTATTAGTGCACTTGTGAGACTTTTAAGAGCCGTTTCTGTCGCTTTCAGGGAAACAGCTGGGCGCTCAGCCGCTCGGCAGTCGGATTGTATAAAATTCTCTTATCCCGATGTGCGGATTTCCTTTCATGGTCCGAAAAGATCATTCCTCGTCGAGGTTGGGCGGGCCGTCACACGCGTCCCAGTTCAACGGCGTCCAGCGCTTCTCGTGCCTCCTTGAAATCGGGTTGCAGCTTTAGAGCATGCCTGAAACACGATTCAGCCTTGTCGGGCTTTCCCATGTCAATATGCACCCGACCGATATTATAAAAAATATGAGGAGCATCCGGATGGATTTTTAGAGCTTTCTGATAGTGTTGTAAGGCGGTAGCCAGGTCTCCTCGCTTGCGGTAGAGCACACCAAGGCTGTTATACACGTTGACGGTGTCCGGTTGAAGCTCCAGGATTTCGTTCAGGATTTCCTCGGCGTGTTCGTCTTTCTCACTGCTCATATAAATCTGAGCGGCCTGGTGGAGGCACTCTTCCGCCTTGTCGGGCTTTCCCAGTTCCTTATACGCCCGGCCCATGGCCTCGTAGGCCCGGGCAAAAAGTCGGTCAAGCTGTGTGGCCCGCCTGAAAGCCTCGATTCCTTCCTGATACAACCCTTGTGAGGTCTTGATATACCCGATGTTATAGTACACCTCTGCGCTTTCACCCTCTTGAAGCATTCTTTCAAAGACCGACAAGGCCTCTTGATAGTCCCCCCCTTCCAACAAGGCTATCCCCTTTTCCAAAGAAACTTGTTCTTCACTGGGTGCCTCGAGTCCCGCGATCTGCGCCAGCTCGGCCACCTTTTTCTTAATCGTATCCACTTCAAAAGGCGTTACCACAAGGCCACTGACCCCCGCACTGCCTGCCTCGATCACCTTTGCCTTGGTCAATGCCGCATCCATGAGAAAAAACGGCAAGTCAACGAACCTGTCGTCATTGCGAATAATTTTCAGAAGTGCCAGACCGGTCATTTCGGGCATGTCCCAGGCGGCAAAGATGCAATCAAACGCCTTAATTTTGAGCATGGCCCAGGCCTCACTCGCCGTGCCGGTTGTATGAATCTCCCGATATCCGAGATACTTCAAAGTATCCCGGAGCTCCTGGATGGTGATAGAATTGTCGTCCACGATCAGAAAAGAGGTCTGTTTCATATCCCTGCTCCACCCTTTTTCCGGTCGTTCCGCCTTTCTTTCATCGATCCTCAAATATCATGTCTAATGCTGTTTGACGAGTTTAATCCATTGAAACCGTCATAACAGATCAAGCAGAAAACCGGACCCGTGAGACCGGCCCGAAGGCGGATCTGCACTTTTACGACCCGCCTCGCTTAAAGAGATTTCGGAATCGCCCTTGCGGAATTCTGCAATAAAATCGTCAATTGCACCTGAGACTGTGGGATCTTGAACCGTTCGAAAATCAACCACGTGGTATGCCCCATGTTCAGGGGCGACATTCTTGAGATGATTCCAGATATGGGTGGCGACACAATGGTGCTTTAATAAGGCACTTTGGATCCGGCTGAGGTCCAACGTTGTAAAACACATCCCCATTTGTTCCTTTTGCACAAGGAAATCCGCCCATTCAGTCCGCCTGTTAGAAGCCACAACGCCGGATTCCAGGGCGACAAAAACACGGACACATTCCGGCCGAACCCGTAAGGCCGAGCGGGAGGTCGAATCGTCTGAAAAAAAAGCACAGACTTCCTCGAACACCTGTCTTGCACGGCCGGAGGGCACAGGACTACCTGTCCGATGGAAAAATTCTATGGAGGTATTTTTCCCTCTATGCAACCTGTTGAAGACAATCCAGCCCAGTACATATAATAGTCTTGGTGCCGTGAAAAGCAAGAAGTCCTTGCCTTGAACCGCCCTGGCCCTGTTGTCACGCACCACCCAGCGACCCGCACCGTCCGATCCGGCCTCAAACGAGACCCCGAGACAATGATCGATGTCGATATCTCGAAGATACGCCGAAGCATACGCAGGCCGGTTTTCGCCGCCCTTAATATCATTAAACGTTGCATTGTCGAGCGCGGTAAGCAGAGCAATATCATTTTCAATATTCCTTCTCTTCCGGTTGTAAACGCAAAGGCTTTGGGCACACAGAGAGGAGAGTTTTTTTATCAGACGATCTTCAAAGGCGAGTTTTTCGTTCTCCGGCCATATTGCATAGTCTTGAAGCTGTCGAGCACGGCCCGCTGTCCATGTCCATCCATTCAGGTATCGCTTCAATAGTCTGTATTCCGAAGTATCGGTCTTCACCGGTCGGGGGACGGGATAACCGACGATTTGGAGATAAATGCAATCCCTGATCAGGGCAAGACCGTCCTGGTCATTCAGGCCTTCATAAAATTTCAGCACAGTGTCGTACACAAGAACACTGGGGTTCACCAGTTCACTGTCGAACCGACTTTCGGCAAACCTCTTTTTGGCGACGTCGCAAAGCGGACCCCGATTGTCTTGAGACAAAGACTGCCAAGCCAAAAGCGAGCCCTTGATCAGGGCATTGACGGGGTCGTCGTAAGCCCTGCTCAATAGGTGGAACATTGCGCTATAGCACTCTCTTGTATCCACAGCCGTCAAATTGCCCAGATCGATATAGTCGTCAGGGTCCAACGCATTCCCCACACCCCGGGCAGCGGCCTTAATCCAGGACTCGTAATCACGATCCATCAGACCGACGGGAAGGACCGCCCAGTATGGAATCTTTCCGGCAATCAGGACAAAGGTTCGGTAGAATTCTTCTTTGACGACGTGAGGTTGTGCCCAAGAAGCATGTTTTTCGTGAACTGACGAATAATTATTTTCCCGAAATCCAGCCGAATCTGTCACCAGAAAAGTAAGGCGGCGCCCCCAACTTTTTCTTGCCCACTATTCAATCCTGTTCAACTTTTCCCTCAGTAGATCACGCGCTCCTGCGGGGGCGGGGCTCACGTCCGTGACAACCCAGTATTTAAATTCCGAGCCGCCGGTCAGATATAGGCCTTTGATATGAAAACGCTTTGGAGCAAAGGGATGAATATCGGTTAATTGAATCCCCAGACGGCTCCGGGCAAGCGCCCAGAATCCGGAATCATAGAAGCGGTAGATACCGTAAAGCGATCCGGGGTCTCGAACATACCCGGGATAGTCCGGACAGTTCACGTGCAGTAGTAAAGGGACCTTGTAAAAAAAGGAAGCCTCCTTTTTGGAAAGACGATGCAACAGCTCTCGGAGCCGAGCAATATTGTACCGTGAAAAGTGTTGTCTGTTGGCGAGAATAACCTTGTGCACACGGTCTGGGCGTAATTCAAAATGGCTGGTCGCCGTCGGCATAATTCATCTTGTCTTTCCAAATTTGCGAAAAATGTTCACTTTTCGATACCGCACCGGATAGGATATATAATCGGTATATTATAGTGGAAAATTTACTGTTTTTTGTATATGATAAAATTGTAACGGTCGAAGTCGCTGGCTTCCAGAAATCCTTTTTATTGGTTTGGAGCATTGGCCCAAGACAACAACGAAAACAGTGACGCGGCGGAAAAAGAGGCCCTGGAACTCGATAAGCTTGAGGTTTCTTCGGAAACGGAGGTGCCTGATGAGGCAGCGGCTTCTACCGACGATTCTTCCCCTAGGGCATCTCCTCCCAAGAAAGCCGGGACTCTGCTGCGGTCCGTGCCCTTGCGGCTGATTCGTGACAAGGTATTCTTGCTTTCTTTGCTGGCGGGAGTTGCCGCGGGGCTGGTGACATTGTGGTTTATTCCGTTTGACCGGATCGGCTCTCAAAATCGGCCGGAGCAAACCAATGTGACCGGCAGATTGGTGTATCAGTTTTCCAGTGGAATCGGATCGCGACAGATGACGGTAAAAGTCACCGTGCCGTTCAAGGATATGGACGAAAAAAGGGAGCTGATCGCCAGGTTGGCCCGGGTAAAGCAGGCATTGCCGAGGCTGACCCGTGCTGCACCCCTTAGAGATGCGGCTGAAAAAGAAGATGGCGAGGCTCTTCGTGATTTTTTCATCAAAGCGATCGCCGAGATTGCCGGTATCCCCGTACCCCACGCAGATCTAAAGATTGCCTTTTCGCGTGAAACACCGCATGATTAGTGTTTACGGCTCCGTTCCTTGATAAGCCCCTGGATGGTGCTGACAAAGGAAAGGCCGGCCGCACAAATCCCCCCGACCACCAGAATCCATTCCTGGTACCGCCACAGATCATGGATCGGTGTAATCCGAAATTTGGGCAGGATCAGGTTGGCGTAGTGAATGGTGACCGGGAAAAGCACCACGGCGACGATGACGGCGCCAAATGCCAGAATGACGCTCTTTTTTAAGAACTGTGTCAGAAATTCTGCGGCAAGCTGAACCGTATCCAGTTTGCTCAGCTTCTGTGCAATGTCGTCCAGTCTATCTGACAAGGTCTCAGGCAATTCACGAGCCTGCTTAAACCTTTGCGGAATCTCTGAGGCCGCCATTTCTCGGGCCTCGGCAATCCTTTTCCGGACTGCAATCAGGTCTCGATATACGCTACCGATGAAACCTCGAAACCGATAGCCACGCAAATATTCCAAAAAACCGTCAGCTCGATGACTTAACCCATGGAGCCGGTCGAACAACTCTTTTTTTTGCGCTTCTATGTCCCTGCGAAGCTGTGAGATCAAAGCCTTTGCATGGTAAGCCAAATCCAAATATCCGAAGTAGCTTTCTTCCCGAAGCAGCCCTGTCATGTGGGTCCACAAGGATTGTGGCCCATGGTCTTGTCCGGAATCCGTCAGGAGTTCCCATTTTTCCAATTCCTTTTTCGCATCTTTAACCAGCGCCCTGGCCTGG
>JAFDGP010000062.1 GCA_019309245.1 Deltaproteobacteria bacterium
TTCAGGACCGCCCGGAATAAAAATCCCGTTCGTTTAAACGGCAGTATAGTCATAGAGTTCAACCGCCTCTACCGGCCCGGTGCGCAGTACACGGTTGAGCGCCTTCATGACACCCCTTTTCAATTCAGTGCCGAAGGGTTTCGGTGCCTTGTCGTCGGCTATGGCCTGACGTAAAGCATCATAGATCGCCGCCCGGCAGGCGGCCTTATGGGCCACGATTTCACGGTATACTGCCCTTCCGGAAGGGATAACCGCAATGCCCAACGACACATAGGCACGCTCATCGCCTCCGGGAAGAATAATCAAAAATTTGTCGAAATAAAAAACGTCACTCGTCGCACCGTCAATGGAGGCCAGCACCATCTGAACGGGAAGCAATGTGGGTGCCTTCACGCTGCCCCCCACCAGCTGAGTCCTGACAAGACCGAAGCACAACACGATAGTCATACCCGCGGTGGTCCCGGCGATTACCGACCACTTTTTCTCCAACAACCTCCTGACATGGATACCCCAGCCGCGAGGCCCTTCCCGGACAGCCTCGGATGCAATCGCACCGTCATCGGCACTGAACGACGTGGCAACGTCGTTGTCCGCAGAATCGTCCTGTCCATCGTTTTCGGACTCCAGCGAAGACGGGTCTTCTGAAATGATGGTCGCCTCCGCCACCTGTTCATCCTGAGAAACGCCGTCCGTCGCCAAGGAGGAATCGACCTCGGGGGCAGGTTCACTCTCTGGGACTTGTTCTGTCTCGTTGTCCACCATGAATCAGAGACTCCCCTCCAACGAACCCTCCAAGACGGCACTACGTTCCACAGTAATGCTTGAGCTTCACCCTCATTTTTATGATAGCCTTGGTGTGAATTTGTGAGATTCTCGATTCCGTCAAACCCAGCACCTCGCCGATTTCTTTTAAGGTCAACTCATCGTAGTAGTACAGAGAAATCACCATCTGCTCCTTTTTCGATAACGACCTGATTGCTTCGGCGATGATCTCTTTCATCTCAGACATCATAATATGCCTGTTTGGATCGTCGTCTCCTCGAATCAGGCTTTTAAAGGACTTCTTTGACTCCGAGCTGTTCGTATTATCCTTGATGTAGCCGTCCAGACTGAGCAGCTCGATACCCCTGGCCATGTTCAGGATCGAATAGAACGTCTCGAGGTCTACCCCCATCTCCTCGGCGATTTCTTCGTCATCGGCAGGCCCGTTTCGCCTGGACTCGACCGCCATGATGGCCTTTTCCATGTCGTGGATCTTTTTCCGCGTGGAGCGTGGTACCCAGTCAAGGCTCCTCAACTCATCAAGCATCGCCCCCCGGATGCGAAACTCGGCATACGTTTTGAACTGGACCTGTCTGGCCGGATCAAACCGGTCGACCGCATCCAAAAGGCCCATGATTCCGGCACTGATCAGGTCATCCAGAGACACACTCGGTGGTACCCGCATGGCCAAACGGTTTGCCAGAAGCTTAACTAAGGGTGCATATTCCACAATGAGTGCGGTACGCTTTTCATGATCGATCGTAGCGGGCCATTTCTTTTTTCCGTGGTAGCGCTGCATTGTCGTCGTCTGCATGGTCCTCACTGTCTATGCGCTTATACCGCTTTTTGAATCCGTGCATGATCTGCCGCCTTTTCCGGTAGATCATGCACGGATTCAACGGGCAATCAACTTTTTCCAAAAAAACTTGATGTTGCCGTCCTGGGCCGCACTACACTGACTGGCATTCAATCGGTTTGCCAGGTCAACAAAACTCCTACTAGAAGAGCTTTCAGGGTAACGCGTAAGCACCGTACTTTGCTGCCTGACCGCCTTTTCCACATTGGAATCCCGGGGGATAAATCCAACGTATTCCAGCGAAATTCCTTTCAAAAAGCGAACGATCGCGTTGCTGAGATTTTCAAAAACCGATCTGCCCTCCTCGTCATGCTCCACCATGTTGACCAGCAACTTAAAGGTGTTGGTCCCGTGCTTGGTATACATTACCTTGATCAAGGCATAGGCATCGGTAATGGAGGTTGGTTCGGAAGTGGCAACCACGATACGCTCATCAGCGGCAATGCTGAAATAGATGACATTTGAAGAAATGCCCGCCCCCGTATCGATTAGCAGGATATCGAAATTTTCATCCAGAGAGTCGAACTCATTCAACAGGTTCAGCTTTTGTCCCTGAGTCAGGTGAACCAAGTCCTGGACACCGGATCCCGCCGGAATAATCTGAATGTCCTCAGGCCCCCTCATCATGACTTCAGAAAGATTCCTTTCACCATTGATAACGTGTTTGATGTTATATGCAGGGCTCAGTCCAAATATGATATCGATATTGGCCAATCCAAGATCACCATCCAATACCAGGACCTTTTTCCCGAGTCTTCTAAGGGCAAGAGCGAGATTGCCTACGATATTGGTCTTTCCCACACCGCCTTTTCCACTGGTTACCGAAATCACCCGGGTCGTTGATGCATCAACGGTGGTCTGGGACATCCTCCTGTTGCCTTCCAGGCCCTGCACCTTCTTTTTCACCATCCGCCTTAAGCCCTCTGCCTGATCCACCGTCTTCGCTCCCTAAATCAGCGACCACCAGTAGAACTGCTGGTATGGAGAAGGCCCCTGAAAAGGGGCTTCAACACCAAAGTTCTCCTTGTAGTCGCTGATAATATAAAAGATTTTGTTTTTGAATCCGTGCACCAGCCGCCGGCAATCCTATATCGGCTCACAGACGGAAATCACGCCGGAAACAATGTGACCTTTTCAGTTCTCGCCGGCAGAGCCGGTGGATTGTGCACGGATTCAAGTACCAGACTCAATACTCCCATCTTCGTCGCTTTGACGATATCTTCGGGCACCTTCTGCCCTGTGGTGACGTATGAAATAGGTAAATCCGACCTCAAGGCCTGGTTGATGATGATCCCACGCGTCCTGGTTTCATCGGTTTTTGTAAATATAGTGCTTGTGCAAGGCAACCTATTGAAACTCTTTGTTGCTGCCTCAAGTTCCGACTCTCTGGTCGTAGCACTCAGCAACAAATGGCATTTGATCGAGCCTTGGCTTCGGATTAGCCTTGCCAGTTCATCCATACGCGCAAGGTCATAATGGCTTTGCCCCGCTGTATCGATCAAGATCACGTCTCTGTCACACAACCGTCTGAAGGCGACTTTCAGGTCGGCTTCCGTAAACGCCGCAAAACACGGTACCCCTAAAATAGCTGCATAGGTCCTGAGTTGATCCACCGCTCCAATGCGATAGTTATCGATGGAAATCAGTCCGACGCTGCGTTTCTGTTTCAAGATGATCTCAGCAACCAACTTGGCCACGGTCGTTGTCTTTCCTACCCCCGTGGGCCCGACAAAGGCGGCTACAACCTGCTCGCCATTGGGCCTGAACGGATCGGCCACGTGGATGACCTTAAGGATCTGCGCCAAAACCTGCTCATAAACACGATCGAAATCCCTTTGTGCGCCGTCATCCAGGGCCCCGCCCATCTTCAAAAACACCCGAGCGTTGGATTCCGAAATTCCCCCACGCACGAGCTTCATATACAGATCCACCGCACCCGGACTTTCAAGGATGCGTCTGATCGGCCCACCAGCATCAACCGGAAAACTCAACATTTCTTTAATGCTTGTCAGATCGGCTTTCACCGCTTCAAAAGATTCCCATGGAGGCGCTTCGTTGCGGGCTGAATCGCGGGGCTTTTTGTCCCCCGAAATGGCACTCACTTCAAACAGTGTTTTTGCAGCACTCGTGCCGCCACCCAGTTTTCGAGTCGAGAGTATCAGCGCATCTGAGCCAAGATCGCGCTTGACCATGTTTAAGGCCTCCTGAATCGTAGCCGCCCGAAACCGTTTAACCTCCATACTGCAGTCGTACCTTCCCGAGTGATTTGAATTTAACGTTATTCAAAAGCTCACTGTGTGACAGCACCATTAAAGACGGTGCGAACTGTTCCACCATCCTTCGAAAATGTCTTCTGATCTGGGGAGAACATACGATGATCGGGTCATAGCCTTTTGCTGCAACCTTTTGGGTTTCCTGGTTTACAGATCGCATAATTGAATCCGCCACGTTGGGATCTACGGAAAGATATGATCCATGTTCCGTATGTTGCAGGCTGTTAAGAAGAACGTCTTCCACGTCTTTTTCCAGGGTCACGACATTCAACACGCCGGAATCCGGCACATGGCCGTTCACAATTGAGCGGGCCAGGCGCTGTCTTACATATTCTGTCAGGAGATCAGGATCCTTGGTGACTGGCGCGTAATCGGCCAGGGTCTCCACAATGGTCAACAAATCCCGAATTGACACTCCTTCTCTAACGAGATTTTGCAAGACCTTCTGAATCCCTCCCAGCGACAGCAAACCCGGCGTCAGTTCCTCTACGGCCTTCGGATGGGTCTTTGACAGATTATCCAGCAGGTTCTGGACGTCCTGGCGTCCCAACAGTTCGTCGGCATGTCTTCGTATAATTTCCGACAAATGAGTAGCCACAATCGCCGTATTGTCAACCACCGTGTATCCGGCGTATTTGGCCTCATCCTGTTTCTTTTCCGGAATCCACACGGCCGGGAGATCAAAAGCGGGTTCCCTGCAGGGAATGCCGTCGATCTTCTGCGCGGCACTGCCAGGATCCATGGCCATAAGATGATTCACCATTAGTTCAAACCGGCCTACCTCGACGCCCTTAATCAGGATTCTGTATTCGGAAGCCTTGAGGTTTAGATTGTCCCTGATATGAATCGGTGGAATGACCATCCCCATTTCCAGGGCAAACTGCCGCCGTATCGATCGGATTCGTTCTAGCAGTTCTCCGTTTTGTTCTCTGTCAACCAGCGGAATGAGGCCATAGCCGACTTCAAGCTCCATGGGATCCAGCAAAAGTAGGTGCTCGACAGATTCCAAACTCTGCTCGGGCTCTTTGTCCACAGCTGCGTCAATGGACTCGAGGCGGGCGATCTCTCGTTTCTTTTTCTCAAACAAGTACACACTTCCGCCTACGATTGCTCCAAGGGTAATAAACGGCACATGGGGAAGGCCCGGGATCAAACCGAACAACAAAATCACAAGTGACCCCATGTACACGGCACGGGGGTTGGAAAACAGCTGTTTACCAAAGTCTGAACCGATACTGGACTCCGCCGCGGCCCGGCTGACCACAATGCCGGCAGAGGTAGAAATAATCAAAGCGGGAATCTGACTCACCAGGCCGTCACCGACCGTTAAAAGCGTATAATTCTGGGCCGCCACCACAGCAGGCATCTTTTTCTGAAGCACCCCGATCACAAAACCCCCGATGATATTGATCAAAGTTATGATGATCCCGGCGATGGCATCTCCTCGAACAAATTTACTCGCGCCGTCCATGGCGCCGTGGAACTCTGCTTCTCTGGCAATCAGTTCGCGTCGGTGTCGGGCCTCGTTCTCATCAATAAGCCCGGCATTCAAATCCGCGTCAATGCTCATTTGTTTGCCCGGCATGGCATCCAGGGTGAAACGGGCCGCCACTTCCGCAATCCTGCCCGAACCTTTTGTGATAACCACAAAATTGATAATGACCAGGATCATGAATACCACAAGACCAACAACATAGTTGCCGCCGACCACAAAACTTCCGAATGACTTGATCACCTTTCCCGCGGCCAAGCCCCCTTCACTGCCATGCAGCAAAATAAGCCGGGTGGAGGCCACATTCAACGACAACCTGAACAAGGTGGCGATCAACAGCAACGAAGGAAAAATTGCGAAGTCCAGCGGTTTCACTGTGTACATCGCCATCAGGATAACGATAATCGAAAAGGTGATGTTCAGAGCCAGCAGAAAGTCCAGAAGAAATGGCGGCAGAGGGATGATCATCACCATCAGTATGGCCACAACGCCCACGACCATCATGGAATCGCTGCTCTTTGCCAGAAGGCCTTTTCCCTCAGTTGCTTTCAAAGCTTCAGCCATAATACGCCAAACCGTCCATCACAGTCCCGGTCCCTCCGGTCCCTATTGAATACCTACACCTTTGATCAGCGCCAACCAGGAATCGCCGGCTTCTTCATTTTCCTACGCCACCTTGCCTTTCAGCTTGTACACATAAGCCAGCACCTCAGCCACAGCCTGATAGAAATCAATCGGGATCTCCTCTCCCACCTCAACAAGTTTATAAAGGTTTCTGGCCAGAGGCCGGTTCTCAACCACCGGGACATTGTTCTCCATGGCCAGCGTTTTGATCTTTTCAGCAATACCGGGTTGGTCACCACCACGTCCGCCTCAGGCACAGACTGCATCATCCGTCTGCGGGCGACTTCCATCTGGATCTTTTTTATCCTTGATTTGACGAAGGGATCCCCTTCGGTCTGTTTGAGTTCTTCCTTCACCTCCTGCTTGGTCATCTTCAAGCGTTTTTCAAACTGCCATCTTTGAAAAACGTAATCAATCGCCGCCAAACAGACCATTGCAATAGCAACTCGGAAAAAGACTTTAAAGATCACCTTGGAAATAAACAAAAAGATACCGGAAACCTCCAGCTTGCCCAGCTCCTCAAGACCGGAGAACTGACCTTTCACCGTGATATAGGCAATCGTGCCGACCATGGTAAGTTTGGCCATGGACTTGAACAGCTCCATCATCGCCTGCACGGAAACGAGTTGCTTGAACCCCTTGAAGGGATTGAGCTTTTCAAGATTGGGTGTCAAAGCTTCCCAAGAGGCCATCATCCCGACCTGCATCACATTAGCCGCAACGCCGATAACGACCACAGCAATCATCATCGGCAACACGATAACAATAAACCCCGCCACCATATCTCTGGAAAATGCTCGCATGACCACCATATCGAAAATTGGCACGGCCGCCATGGAGAAGCTCTTGTGGGTAACCTGCATCAGATTTTTGTACATAAACGCACCAAAAAGGCACAGTGTTGACAGTCCCCCCAATAGGACCGCCAGAGAAGCCACTTCTTGACTCTTGGCCACTTGCCCCTTTTTTCTCGCCTCCGAACGTTTCCTTGGAGTCGGTTGTTCGGTCTTTTCCTGTCCCTCGTTTTCCGCCACAATTACACCTTCGACAACCGCATCATCAGGCCCAACATGTCCGGAAAACCTCCCAGAAACTGTCTCATAAAATAGAGAAGCAATTCCAGCGACAGCCCGAAAAAGAAGAGTCCGACCATGATCTTCAATGGGAAGGCCACGATCAGGACATTCATCTGAGGAACCACCTTGGCCACAATGCCAAACGCCGCGCTGGTAAACAGCAATGCAGCGATGGCAGGTGCACCGATCTTGACCGCCATCATGAACATGTCTCCGGAAACTTGAATCATCTTTTTCAACATGCCGGACCCAACCCCTAAATATCCCACCTGAAGAACGGAAAAGCTTTCACTGATGACTCTCAGAACAATATGGTGGCCGTTTAGGAGTAAAAAAAACAGGATTGCAATCCAGTACCCCAGTTGCGCCAGCATTGTGCCCTGAGTTCCGGATTCAGGATCAAAAACATTGGCAATTGCAAACCCCATTTGAAATCCGACCAGTTGTCCAGCCAATTGGACGGCAGCAAAGAAAAACCGCGCAACCAGCCCCACCACCATGCCAAGCACCAGCTCGGAAAGGACAAGGTTCGCCAGGCCAAGCACGCTGTCAGGAAACAACGCGGGGTCGGGCCTGACCACGGGGAATAATACGATTGTGATCATCAAAGTCAGACCGGCCTTAACCGTCCTGGGCACCATGATCCCCCCGAAAAATGGAAACATAAACAAGACCACACCAACTCGGACAAAAATCAGAATCAGTGATTTGAATTGTTCCGGGGAAAGACCGAGAATGTCCATATCTGAACTGCCCCCCGATTACCGAATCAAATTCGGCAACTGCGTGATACAATTCCGCCCGAAATCAATCAACTGCTGCAGCATCCAGTTGGAGAAAAACAACAGGCCGAGCAGCACAACGAGTATCTTCGGTACAAAGGTCAAGGTCATTTCCTGGATCTGGGTGACTGCCTGAAAGATACTGATAGCCAATCCCACGATAAGACCCAACCCCAACATGGGCATGGCCACCAGGATGGTGACTTTGATGGCCTCCTGCGCAAACCCCACAACGAATTCCGGCGTCATGTCATCCACCTACAAAACTCTTTACCAGTGAGCCGACAATGAGATTCCAGCCGTCCATCAATACAAACAGTATCAACTTGAACGGCATGGAGATCATCACCGGCGGCAGCATCATCATCCCCATAGAAAGCAAGACGCTGGCAATTACCATATCGATAATCAGAAACGGAACGTACAAAAAAAATCCGATGATAAACGCGGTCTTCAGCTCACTGACCACAAATGCCGGGATCAACACCGAAGACGGAATGTCTTCTTTGGAATCCGGTTTGTTCAGCTTGGCCATACTCACGAAAAGTGCCAGATCCTTTTTCCTTGTCTGGCTGAACATGAACTCGCGCACCGGCTTCATGGCCGCCTGAAGCGCTTCGGTTTGGCTAATTTCTTCGTTCAGATAAGGCTCAACGGCTTTCTTTCTGACCTGATTCCAAACCGGCATCATGATGAAAAAGGTCAAAAACAGCGCGAGTCCGATCATCACCTGGTTCGGAGGCATTTGCTGCGTTCCGAGGGCGTGCCTGAGAAAGGAAAACGCCACCGCCAAACGCGTAAACGAGGTCATCAGTATCAGGATCGCCGGTGCTAGGGAAAGCACGGTCAAGAGCGCCACAATCTGCAGGAGTACCGACACTTGTTCCGGATTGTCCGTTTGTCCTATCCCGACCTGAACCATAGGAAGAGGCAGTGCTGCACCCCGCGCCTCGGAAGTTAGAAACAGAGCCACAAGGACAAAAACACCACCGGCAATTGCAAAGCCGGCCTTTTTTTCGGTTTTACTAAGAAGACCTGGATCCGCTGCCATTGTCCAACCTCATGTTGAGCAATCTTTCAAAGAAACCCTTCCCGCGTCCGAGTACTTCACCCTCATGAACTTCAGACAGCATCCCATTGCCATGTACCTTCCCGAGCATCGTAATGGTTTCCGGAGTTATGCCGATCAGAAACCTCTCTCCGGCCACATCAATCAAGGAGATCCTCCCCTTTGGACTGACGTGCCGTGTTGAAATGACCTTGATGATCTTGCCCGGCCCGCACCCTTGGCGCTGGTATAAGAATCTCCGCATGATTAACAGCACCAGAATCAAAAGGCCCAATACAACGCAAAGCATGGCCAGCGTCTTGAGTCCCGCCATCCAGAAACCGGATTCTGTCATCCACGCCGAGTCACCCAATTTGATTGATCCTCCTAACCAGACCAGACAAGTAGAAAAAAGACGATTCTTGTATTCATCTCAAGGTGTAAGCGCCACGGGATTATCAGCCCGAATCGCCACCTCCCCACACCGGACGCTGAGTACAGTAGTTAAAAATCACTTAAGAGTGTCACCCCAGGGATTTCACCCTTTCCGCGGGACTGATAATATCGGTTAGTCTGATACCGAACTTCTCATTGACAACCACGACCTCACCCCGGGCGAACAGCTTCCGGTTGACATAGATATCCATGGGCTCATCTGCCAGTTTCGACAGCTCTACAATGGATCCCTGTCCCAACCGCAATAAGTCGTTGACGAGCATTCTTGTCCGGCCGAGTTCCACCGAGATCTCGAGAGGAATATCCAGAATGAACTCCAGATCTCTCGTGCCGTCAGACTCGACTTGATCGACGTCTGGCTCACCGGACTTCGGAGGCCCGTCATCCGGCGTTGCCGCCTCTTGCGAGGCGCCTTCTTCCGGGTCATTTGAAGCAGAATCCTGTTGCTCCTCCGATGCGCTTACCTGACTGTCTTCTTTTTCTTCTTCCACGGTTCTACCCCTTCCAACGGTCGGGCCTTATACGTGTCCGGGCTACTTCGAGAAAAAGCCGGGCACCAAGCCGCATTTTTTCTATATGTTATTCACAAGACACATCGTATTGATCTTGAGCGCCCGGTTGGCCTTTCTGACCCCCGGACTGCCCCGAAATTTGGGCACCCCTTGAACCTTTCCGATTAGGGGGTCTCCGGCGGATTGTTCCAGTTGAATCACATCGCCAACCTGCAAGCCAAGAAGACGTTCCGTGGTAATCTGGGACGAGCCCAATTCTACGACGATATCCACCATGGTCTCTTTGATCCGCTCGGCCATACGCCTTCTCCACTTTCGATCCACCCGGGGCCGATCCTGCAGCCCACCGTAAAAGCTGTCGCGTATGGGCTCGATCATCGAATATGGAATACACAGGCTCATGTGCCCTCCCACGCCTTCGATATCCACGTTGCAACGGATCACAATCACCAAGTCTCCAGGTAAGACAATAGCCGCAAATTCCGGATTCATCTCGGAACGCACATAACTCATTTTTACCGTATAAACCCGATCCCATGCCGCGGACAGGTCGTCGAGACAGGCCTTAACCACTTTTCTAATCATTGCATTTTCGATGGCAGTAAAATCTCGACCCTCGATTCTGACATGCTCCGTGCCTTTTCCACCGAAATAGCACTCGATAAGGCTGAAGACCAGACGCCCGTCCAGTACCACAAGGGCCTGCCCCACAAGGGGATCAATGCGGAAGATGTGCAGGCTTGTCGGCACGGGCAGAGAAAGTCGAAAATCCTCGAATTTGACCATGTCCACCGGCTCGGTCTCAATGTCAACACTCTTTCGAACCATGGCGGAAAGATTGGTCCTAAAATTGGTAGCAAACCGTTCATTGACGACGCCGAGTGCCGGCAAACGCCCACGAAGCATCTGCTCCTGACGGGTAAAATCGAAGGGAATGACCCCGTCGGACGGGGATTCTTCTTCCGGCTCGGTTTCAATCTCGCCGCTGGACACCCCCTTTAACAGGCTGTCGACTTCTTCTTGAGAAAGAACGTTGGACATGGCTTGCGTTTTCCTTACTGAATCACGAATTCGGTAAAATATAGACCGCGAACACCACCGCTTTTCATGATCGTGTTGATGCGTTCGATGAGCTCAGCTCTAAGTTGAATTTTTCCTTCAGGCACACCAATCTGCGCAAACGTCTTGCTGCTCAGCAACAGCAAGACCGCATCTCTGATCTGGGCCATATGCTCCTCCAGCGCCTGTTTTTTTTCTTCACTATCCAATTCCACTTCGAACTGGGCCTTCAGATATCGTTTGCCCTCCTGATCCAACAGGTTGACGATAAATGGCTCCATCTTGAGCATCACTGACGGCCCGATTGCCGCCTCAGCGGTCTGTTGTGTTTGATCTTCTTCCGGGTTAGAAAGCCTCTCCTGCAAATAGAACTTCCACCCCGCAAAACCACCCCCGCCGAGAAAAACCAGCAATACGACAAGGATGATCAACTTTTTTAATGACCCCTTTTTGACTTCTTGACTCTCTTCTATTGTTTCATCAGTGGAAGCTTTTTCTTTATCGTCAGCCATCGAACCGCTCCTTTTCCATCTACCTCAAGATGATCTCAACCCGCCTGTTTTTTGCCCTTCCCCCGGGCGTGTCGTTAGACGCCTGGGGTCGGGTATCTCCATAGCCTCCCACACCAAACCTCTCCGGAGACAGGCCTCGTCGTTCCACAAAGTATCGCTGAATATTCAATGCTCTAAACAATGATAATTCCCAGTTTGACCTATAACGTCCGTTGTGAATCGGACGGTTATCGGAGTGTCCCATCACAAGAATCCGGTTTTGTGTGGATGCAAGCACATTTGCGACAATATCCAGAAGGGGCCGGGACTCCGGCCTGATTTCCGCCTGTCCTTCGTTGAAGACTATGTTGGCCTGAAAGGTCATGACAATTCCTCGATTGTCTTGCGAAAACTGCATGATTGACTCGAGACCGAACAGAATCTGTGCATGCTCGTCGTCGTCTTCGCAGGTAAAGTAGTCTTTCAACATCTTGACACTGGTCACCCGGGCGCCAGTCTTTCCACCTGTATGGGGCATCTTGGCGCTGATCTCCTTGAGGTAGCTCAGAGCCTTCAAGGATGACATAGCCGATCCCCCATGGCCTGAAGCCACTTCGCGGGGGGGGCTGATGGCCTGCTGGTCACCAAACTCCAAAGGCCCGCTCGCCCCCTCAAATATACTGAACATGCTCTTCAGGCTCTTGGTGTCCATGGAGGACATGGTCAGAAGCATCACAAAAAACGTCAGCAAGAGCATCAACAGGTCTCCGAATGTCACCATCCAGAGAGTTGTGTCCGTCGAGGCTTCCTCACCTCCGTTTTTGTCTTTTTTGCTCATGGCCCGACAACTTAGTCAAAAATTCGAAAAACAAACCGTTTAAAGACCACCAGCGCAGACGGCCTGGGCTCCTGACTGAGGATCTGCCTGATTGAGCCGGATGCCTGCCGGCTCAGCACAATGTCCACGCGGTTATTCCTCGCACGGGTCTGCCTGGTTTCATTGCTTGCCACCGGATCATATTCGGCCCGACCGTAAGCTGTAAGGCGCTCCGCAGCCACGTTTCCCAAAACCACGAAGAACTTCAAAACCTCTAGCGCCCGAAGCGAAGAAAGCTCCCTGTTCGAGAGTCCAGACTTTTCATCCGCCGGTCGACTGTCCGTATGGCCTATAATTTCAACAGGATATTTCCCCTGATTGATCAGGTTACAAAGGGCCTTTAGAAAACCGAAACTCGCAGGCCTGACTCGATAACTGCCTTCGTCGAACAAGAGCCGATCTTGAATGCTGACGATCTCATTTGTCGGCGTACTTCGCCTGAAAACACGGCCCGCACCTGGAAGACTGGACTCCACAAGCTCCCAGGACTCCGTTTCACGATTGACCATGGGGGGCTGGGGGGCTGTAATCAACTGGCCGTCCTGTTTCATGGGCGAGAGCCCACCAGGAAGAATCCCAAAACTTCCGGTCAGGGATCCGAGGGCTTCAAGCCTATGACGGTCATCCACCACGGCAATGGAATTGAGTACGATGAAAAAGGCCAGCAGGATAATGAATAACGCCACAGTCAATACCCTGATCCCCGCTTCCGCGCTGCTGCTGTCCTCGGATGCCTTGTTTTTCTTTTTCATATGGGTAGTAATCTATTCTCTAATAGGACCCAGCTACTGCCAACCAAGCCCCTCCGGAATGACCCCAAGGATCTAGCAGGCTGTTGATAAACTATTGCGCTTGGCATGACGGCGTTAAAATTCTCCTCAAAATGCTCATTTATTACCAATAAACTCCGCTTTTTCGTCGAAATTTGCCTTGTCCTGCCTGCGCTCATGACGTTTTTCAACAGCCTGCTAGAGCTGGCGGGCACAACATGGGACGATCCCGGACCGGAAGGCTGCTCATGATGCGCCTTCTTGCACTCGCTGTCTTGGGGGCAGGAAAGCCATGAGTTTTTGCTCAACGATGCGGGGGTTTTCGCCATTGGACAGACATATCACCCCCTCGATCATCATTTCCTTGACCAGGACCTCTTCGGTGCTCCTTGTCTTCAGCTTGCCCGCGATCGGAAGGCAAATAATGTTAGCCATGATCGCGCCATAAAACGTCGTCAACAAAGCAACGGCCATTGCAGGACCGATGGAACTCGGATCACTCATGGTCTGAAGCATTTGAACCAGACCGATCAGGGTCCCTACCATGCCGAGCGCTGGCGCATAGGTTCCCATAGTAGTGAAGATTTCGGCACCAAGCTTGTGACGGTCCTGAATAAAGGAAATCTCGGTTTCCAGGATCTCCCGAATGGAGGCCGGTTCCAGGCCGTCGATGGAAAGCTGAATGCCTTTTTGCAGAAATTCTTCCTCAACATTTTTGATTTCCCCTTCCAGTGCCAAGATACCCTCTCGCCGAGCCTTGTTGGAAAACTCTCCGAATTGTTGAATGATATGAGTTGCAGAGCTCACCTTGGTAAAGAATACGTTCTTGACCACATTGACCACACCGAGAACATCTTTAAGAGGATAATTGATCATCGTCGTTCCCAGGGTGCCCCCTACCACAATAAGGAGCGAAGGGATATTGATGAACAAATTCAGCCCACCACCCATCAAGATGGCGGAAACAACCAGCCCAAAGGCCGAAACAATGCCTAAAACGGTTGCAATGTCCATACGTTTCCCTCTGGCGATCCGTTGTTTTTCTTATCCGGCATTACAGCAACGTTTGTGCCACGGCTAAGCCGTTTCGTGCAGGGGGATGTAGGAGCTCGTTTGAGGAGAGACGCCCGGGTTAAGGTTCTCGGGTTTTTCCAGCAATCTTCCTTAAATATCGGTAGGTTTTGAAATGTATCCTCCGGAAGGTGTCCCCAGCGATCACCTGGGGTCCGGCGGTGGCGGGAAACATGTCACCGGCTTCGTCCGAACCCGACTGTCAATGCCCCGTTATCTGTCAATCTGTTGACGTATCACGGCTTGAAAACCTAAGCAGCCGCCCTAATCCGATCATACACCAACGCCCGGTCCACCTCTTCAACCTTATCCGCCACTTTGTCTAAGATTTCTTGACAGGCCTCCAATTCACCCCGGCCATAGTGGTCCGTCGCATGAGCCAGCCCTGCCAAGGCCAAAATTTCTTTAAAAAGGTATGGTTGATAAAGTGGATCTTGCCGAACAAAAACCAGGATCTGGGAAAGCAGGGCATGAATGTGTGTCTGAGATCTGTCGCTTTTATCGAACACTCGGATCAGCCGCTTCTTGACCGCCTGAATAGACCGTCTCCACTCGGTGCCCCTGGCCTCGAAAACCGGCCAATGTCGAGATCCGCGCGCCTGTGACAGGGCATGCAGGAAATGGGCACGCCGCCCCGGTTCCGACGACAATATGCCCTTTTTCAATATATCTTCCCACCGCAACATGGTCGTACCTTTGATCACGGCGCCCCCCCCATAGAGATTAAACACCGGGATCCGCCATTGTTCGATCTCGCGCTCAAGGGTCCGTAGCGGGATGAGATAGGCCGGAACCGAATAGATGGTCCGACCGTCTTTGTCTCTCAAACAGACATGGCGGGTGGGATCAAAACGGAATCGGGCCTCATCCGAGACATGGCCCGACGCGTGCATCCTTTCCCCCGACCAGGCAAAGTCCTGCCCCACAAGCACAATGCGATCCACCTCGCACCACACCAGAAATCTCGCGAGCGCCACCCCCACATTTCCACCGGCATCCAGGACAAATTCTCGGCTGCGGGGCAGATTTGTGCCCAGACCTCCGAGGGTCCAAACAGGCAAGGTCGGCCCAGGATAGGCGGCCAACACCGCCGGAGATATGGCGCGAGAATAAATCAGGGGAATATCCTGGAGCCACTGCTTGTCTACCCGTTTATAGACTCCTTCGAGGGTCGGGGTAAAATCAACCGCCATGCAAAAATCGGGTTTTAGTCCATGGGCTCGAAGCGCCGGCAGTGTCTGTAATGAAGAAACATAGACCGCTCCTGCGCGGTTCGCGGCCAGCAAGGGAGCAAAACGTGATAGTGACGGCCCAGCCCCTAACACCACGGCCGTCACCCCCCGGCCTTGCCCTTTCACACTTAACACGTTGCCATCGGAAACACTTCGGGCAAAGTTTTCAAGCTCATGGCGCACCATCACGTCCTGGTTTGACCGTAAGGTGGTCATCAAGCTCGCCATATCTTCCAGGGCCTCATACCACAGTTCGCTCCACGCCGCATACTCCGGTCCCAGCTGTCGGCTTGGCATGTCCGAACGAAGAAAAATGTTGCCATAGACAAATTGAAGTCCCAGCTCCCAGGCAAGCAAGGGAAGAAGGGCGCGGTCCGGGGGAACAAAAAGCAGCTTTTCCTTCTCCATGAAAGGGCGGTAGTCCGTTTGGCTCAGACATGCCGTCACCATGTCTGCACGCGGTTCAAGAACCAGAACCTTGTGGGTGTCCGGCGTGCCACCCAACACGGTGTTCAACCCATAGCCCAGGTTACAACCTACGATCACCGTGGCGCTGGTGGCGGGTCTGTTTTTGGGGATCCAGTCCCGATAAGCAACCTCCGGACTGATCGCATCAAACAGCGACCGGCCGGAAGCAAGCTGCCAATCGAGCATTCCCCGCCGGTTTGTCACCAGACAAGACTGGAAATCTCTCGCTGTGGCTTTATGCCGCGCCAGCCACGGCACAATCGGAGAATTCAGCCGCCGGAGCGTGTTGAGATTAGCCTCCAGAAAATCCCGCTTTTTTTCCATCGAATTTTCCGATCCCGCTTCGCACGTGTTCAGAGTGTTCTTTCATAAATGAGTCCGGGGCGACGTCTCGGTATCAGGTGCTAATGTTGTAACGTCAGGGTAAGCCGTCTCACAGCCTCATTAACGCTTTAAGGCGATGAGTTCGGCCAGCATCTGATCCGTCACGGTAATGATTTTTGAGTTCGCCTGAAACCCTCTTTGAGTGGTGATCATTTTGACGAACTCCGCAGCGATGTCTACATTGGATTGCTCAAGAGAGTTTGGAGAAATACTCCCCAACCCGTTTG
>JAFDGP010000063.1 GCA_019309245.1 Deltaproteobacteria bacterium
ATGCGTGAGCCGCGATTTGAATTGAGTTTCTTAAAAAAATTACCCCTTCGCGGTGGATAATGCCTGGGGGCAGACTGACCTGGAGTTATTGACTCTTAAGCGGTCGTTTGCTATATAAAAAATATCGTTCCTTATTAAGTACTCGTCCAGAAAAGTCAATCGAATACAAGGACTGCCAGTCGCTGAATCCGGAGAAAGGAGATGTTTTGTGACCTATTGGCATTATCGGGAAGAGTTAAGTCGGCAAGACAAGCTACGGCGCTCTGTCTACGAAGCCCTTCGTGATGAACTCGACGAGTATCTGATAGAGTCCGCACTGATTAACTCCTATCGCCGGTTCGTCGAGGCCAACGAGCCATACCCCTTTGTAGAAAAACGTGAACTCAAGCCCCGGGCCCGCATCCCGGACGTGGAATACGAACGCCACAATCGTTTCCTGGTCATTTTTGTGGAAGATGTGATTCCGGCGGCCCACAAGAAATACATCCGGTTTTTTGCTGACAACAAGACCACCAAGGAAAATCTGATGCGTTCCGGGACAGTTCAATTCCGGAAAAAGTATTTTCGAAATATCAGATTGTTCGAGTCCGCCCATTTCTCGGAATTCCTCAAAGGGTTACTCCCTGTGGATTATGCCTTGTTAATCCAGCGTGACCCCACAGTAAAGGCCAGAAACCGCTACAGCCTTTCTCATTTTCGTGTGCGTATTGACTGGCCCATTGCCGAGGCGGCTGAGGACATGGCCCGTAACCTGCGCTATATTTCCAAGGACCTTTACGAAAAGGGCGACACCTATGCCGAGGAGATACAAAAAAAGTTTTTCGAATACTATGGGTTTCCCCCAGCAGCCGGGGGCCGGCGGACTGCAGCGGTGGTCGCGGCCCAGTATCTGAGGCAAGTGGGGTGCATTTCGACCGTATATGTGGCCAGTTGTGAGTCAAGAGGACTCTACCGGATCTCTGAAAGAGGGGTCTCAAAGTACATCTTGATGAAGCTTACTGAAGCCGACATGCAGAGTATCGCCGACACGCATCACCTGTCGCCGACCGGATTCAAAAGGCATTATCGCATCGCCAAGGAAAAAAACGACGGAATCGTGATCTTCCAGACCACCTATGAACGGACCAGCCACGCCAGATTTCCCGAAGATGGAAAGTTGCGGGAGTTGAATTCTGAATTCTTCTGGATGACCGTCGTCAATCAAACTATCATTCCAAAACCCGGAGAGTGGTCCAAGTCCCCATTGCCGTACAGCATTATTTACACCTAGCCCGTGCTGATCTATTTTTTTGAGATCAAGGGGGACGGGTTCCGCCCGAGCCCGGGAGAAAGGGGTGCGCCATGTCACGGAAACCGGCTGTAGCCAACATGTTCTATCCAGGCGACAAGACCCAGTTGATGGAACAATTGGAACAATTCATCAAGCCCGACCCGAAACCCCGCACGGCGCTGGCTGCGATCTCTCCTCATGCCGGGTATATGTACTCGGGACATGTTGCGGGGGCGGTCTTTTCAAAAATCAAGATCCCGGAAACTGTCGTTATTCTGGGCCCGAACCACCGGGGGATGGGAGCGCGAGCGGCCTTAGCGTCGTCAGGGTCTTGGGAAACACCGCTGGGTACAGTGCCCATTAACGAAACCCTGGCGCGCTACGTCCTTGATCGGGCCGGCGACAAGATTCAAGATGATCCGCAGGTCCACGTGATGGAACACTCTATCGAGGTACAGGTCCCGTTTCTTCAGGCTCTGCGGCCGGATGTGACCATTGTCCCGGTGTGCATCTCCTATCTCCCACTGGCTGATTGCGAAAGCATCGGCCTTGCTTTAGCCGAGACGGTTCGAGATTACGGCAACAAGGTGCTTTTCGTGGCCAGTACGGATATGACCCATTATGAGTCTCAGGAAACCGCCAAGACCAAGGACCAACTTGCCATCGATCGGATTTTGGAGTTGGACCCCAGGGGCCTGTACAATGTGGTTGCAAAACAAGATATCACCATGTGCGGGGTCATGCCGACCACAATCCTGCTCACGGCGTGCAAGGCGCTGGGCTCTAACGAGGTGGAACTGGTCCAGTATACGACTTCAGGGGAGGTGACCGGAGACTATGCCCAAGTGGTGGGCTACGCGGGGTTTATCATTTACTAAGGACGGGCACCCCCTGCTCGTTATTGTCCTTCTTTATGGGCTGTCTCATCGGGCGTAACGTCAGGGTGAATTGGGGCACTCCTTGTTCTTGACATCATCTGTTGTTTGTCGTATTTAGGACACGAACTTTTATGACTTCGCAACAAGTTGTCAACATTGTTCGGCAAGGGCTACTGGGGGATCGTCTAGCGGCAGGACAGTGGACTCTGGATCCATTAGCGGGGGTTCGAATCCTCCTCCCCCAGCCAGCATGAATAAAGGATTTCGGAAATTCAGCTCAGATTTGACGGGACTTTGCGAAAGGTTCCGTTTTGTTTTTGATTCCGTGTATCACGCCGGCCTTCGGGTGCACTCTTGCACAGGAACCTCCCTTGAGGACGGGTAGATCTTTGCTTGAGACCTTTGCAAAACTCGTTGCTCTCGCTTACAGGGCAAGATTTTGCGCGCTCAGCCGCCCGGCAGTCAGGCCGTTTTGCCGAAAGGCGATATGCCGATTCCGCCTTAGGCGGAGGCACGGCCCTTTGCAAGGCTCGGCCTGGATCATATCGTCTTGAGGGAAGACGACCTGACTGCCGGCAGGAGGTTGTGCAAAGCTCTCTACTTGGAGTGGCCCTGCCGGTGGACTGTGCAAGGATTCAGCGGTAAGGAAAGGAGTCTCGGACATGATCACATTCAGCGAAAGGCAACTCAGGGTCCCCAGGCTGTTAAGGCCGGTCTATCTCGTAACAGCCGGGCAATCAAAGTTCGCCCGGGCGATCCCGGAAAAAAAGACCGAGGAGTTGGCCATCGATGCTTTCACCATGGCTGCGCGCCTCATCGAAAAATCACCGGCTGAGTTGAAGCGCTACATTCACACGGCTTATTACGGTCATTTTGCGGACCACTTCGGCGATCAACTGCTCGGGGAAGCCGTTATTCATGACCGTCTGGGGCTGGATCCGCTGGGAAACGTCGGCATCAAGACGGGCGGCGCCACAGGGGGCTCGACCCTGTGGGAAGCGGTCAAGGCGGTCGCCTCCGGGTATTCTGATTGCGTCCTCGCCATGGGTTGGGAACGGATGGACGAGGTCCCGACCGATGAGGGAAACCACCTGATCTCGTGTGCTGCGGACAAAGACTGGGAGACGCCCCTGGGCCATATCTATACGGGATATTACGCGGTCATGGCCCAAAAGTACTGGCAGGTCTTTGGCAAACAGGAAGAATCGTTTCGCCGTACCATGGCTGAAATCTCGGTCAAGCATCACGGTTATGCACGATTCAACCCCTTTGCGCAAGCCCCCATGAAAATTACGGTGGACGATGTCCTGCAATCTCCGGTGGTGGCATACCCACTTCGGGCGCTGGACTGTTGTCTGATGAGTGTCGGAGCCGCTTGCGCGATCGTGTGCGATGAAGAGACCGCATTGGAGCTGACCAAAAATACCACCAATAAACCCTTGAGGATCTGGGTGGCCGCCGGCTCACATACCCTCAGGCCAGCCTGCCGCCGCAATATGGACATCCCGCTGCTCCCAAACGAAACGCAGGACCAGTATGCAGATCTTGGCGAACGGTTTCCGGGAGGGGATCGATATCCTGGATTCACGGGTTTTCTTGCCGCCAGAATGGCGGCTTGGTATGGCTACAGGATGACGGGAATCGTCGACCCTATGGAAGATCTGGATGTTATCGAGCTTCATGACGCCTTTACCATCAGCGACATGCAGACCTATGAAGATATCGGGCTAAGACCATACGGTGAGGGAAGAGACTTTGTGGAGTCCGGAGATTGCTACCATATCAATCCACACACGGGACAACCCGGCAGGCTGCCGTCTAATCTGTCCGGCGGCCTGATCGGGTGCATGCACGCAGTGGGCGCCACAGGGATTATGCAGACCTTTGAAATCGCCACCCACCTTTGGAACCGCTGGAGCGAGATTCATGGGGATCCGGATCTGTGGCGCGAGTTCGGTCGTGAAAAACCGCAGGACTGGACGGATCTTCAGGTCAGGGGCGCAAAGCGGGGGCTGGCGATTAGCCATGCAGGTGTAGGATCGCATGTGACGGCCACGATCCTGATGGACCCCGACCACCTCTTGAAAGACAATGCCTAGAAGGAGGAACCGGCAATGAGTGTATTCGGAACCGTTTCAGTCAAGAACGGCAGGTATCGGATCAAGGGAGACTTCCACCATATCACGCCCAGTACCCCGATTCGAAACCAGGACTATCCTTGGGGACTGGTGGGTGTGACCAACCCCAGGGACATGACCTACATTCATACCTATGGCGGAGAGGCGGTGTTTTTTGAAAACCTCTGTAAGGGAAAAATTCATGGCACGCGTTGTGACAATCCGGACTGTACGTTCAAGGGCACGGTGTATTTGCCCTTTCGTATTCACTGCCCGGATTGTCTGGCCAAGAACACGGTCATCGACCTGACCGATGTGTGCCGCAAGACGGCCGTCATTCATACCTATATGGTTTGCGAGCGGTCCGGTGCCTTTAACACACTGGACAGACCTATTCGCTTTATCAATGTTGAATTCGAAGGAATCTCCACAATTCTTATGAGTTATCTTTCTACTGGAACCCCTGAGATCGGCATGCGCGTTGTCCCCATTTTCAGGACCCAGGACCCTACATACACGATCACGGACCTCTCGTGGGTCCCCACGGGGACGCCGCAAGAGGCCTTGCCGAAAGGGTTTTCTTTTGAATGAAACGAGGCTGGATGCACGCAGACTTTGGCACTTGACGTGACGTCCTTTTTGTTTTACGGTGCCTTTCAAGCCGGGGAGCCACCTTCCTATCTCATACCTTGGCGGGAAACAGCTTTAGGAATATTAACACACCGTTAATATGGCTCTCCGGCTTTTCTTTTTTCCCCAAACACCCCGACCTGTTTTGTTGCATTGACAGAGTCGCCGGTGTTGATTTTTTGGCCCTTTTGAAATATACAAACTCACACTTGGACAATACAATATAAGGGAAATCTTCACGAAAGCGCGCAGATTTCTCAGCCCGAAGGGCACAAAACGCCCCTGAAATTTTCCCTTCATCTTTGGCACACGGTCTTAAAAACACCAAGCGATTCGGCCGGACGCTTAGACCCAAGGAGATCAAGATGGCTGCAGATGATGGTATGGAAGACCTTAGAAAAGCCTGCGGAGAGATCCTTCGCAGCTTGCCCTTGGGCTACCGATGGCGCTGGGATGATGAGCATCACGTGGCGCTGGTAACGGTTGAAAGAGATCGGCTTGACCCGGTGCTTGGGGCCCTGTCAGAGCACTTTGACCGGGAGTGGGATTTTTCCACCATTGACGAGGCCCCGGAAGCGGTTGCCGGGTTTTTCAGGTCTTCGCTTGGATTGTTTCCCGGCCAGAAGGCCTTTACACTGGAAAACCATAACGGCATCACCCTTTTTGCCGTGTGGTGGCCGTGGGCCGATGAACAGAAGATTTCTTTGCGAATCGGGATGTTCGCCACCTCAGGGCAAAGGTCGGACCCGTCTGAGCTTCAAGACTGTCTGATGCGCTGGTTTGCGATCTGAGCCACCGGCCTTTTGCTCCACCAAGAGCATATGAAATCAATAGAAAAGCGTGTAGAACACAATCCCCAGGTATTCCTTTAGGGCCACTGCCACAGCCTCGAACGTACCGGGCAGGTAGTTTGTCCACAGGTAGCGGCGATCGGGCCAGGTTTTGATGTTCGCCGGGGCCGGGGCCACGTCCAGCCCCACCTTTTCGAATGCCAATACGGCCCGCTTCATGTGGTAGCCCGAGGTCACAAGCAATGGCTTTTTGAACCCGAATCTTTCTACAATCCGGCGGGCATAGATCGCATTCTCATGGGTGTCCCGACTCTCCTGCTCCAGGATAATCCGCCCGGACGGCACCCCGAGATCTACAAGAAACCGCTTCAGGATCGGAGCTTCCGCCCCTGCCCTTTCAAAAACCTGTCCGCCACAAACAATGACAGGAACATCCAGCCTTTTGTACAACCGGCAGGTTGTCACCACGCGGGCAAGCGCGTCTTCTGAGGGGGCACCGGTGCCGGACAGGTCGGGAACCCCGGAATAAATGCCGCCGCCAAGCAGGATAATGACGTCTGCACCCGCATCCCTATAAGGCGGATACCCGGATTCAAGAACGTGCAAAAACTTGTCTCCCACTGGCGCAATGGCGGCCGCCCACATGACAAGACCCAGGACCGCATTAACCATCGCGGCCTTCCAGGATTTTCTCCAGAAAAACCACAGGGCGGAAACCAGCAGGGCCGCTACAAAGATTCCAGGAGGAAGCACAAACGACGCTATCGCTTTCTTGACTAAGAACATAGCATTTCTCCATCATGTCCCGTTCCATCGAATCGCTGTGATTGTAGTGGGAAACCAGAATGGTGACAATCTCTTTTATCCAGTATGTCCCGAAGACCCCTGCCATTTGGCGCCCGGAGTTTTTCTCTTGACAAAATCATCCTGAAATGGCATTTTAATAAAAATTGTAAAAGGAATCATTGATGGAATCTAGTCAACACGCCAACTGGGAGTGCTACTATTTTTATTACTGGTACAGTGGACCGGTCGGCCCATGGCGTGTTGGTAAGGATGAGCCTTAATTAGTTCCAGATCACGATCCTTAAAAACCGCGGGCAGGCCAGAAAGCCTACCGCGGTTTTTTTGTGTGCATAACAAGGCCAAAATAGCCTTAAAGGCTTACAGGCAGAGCCTCATGTATCAGGTCACATGGCATGGTCTTTCATGGTAGCGGCCGCAGTGAAAGGCTTTTCATCAACAAGAAAGGAAGGAGTGCTGAAACATGATCATTGTAATGAAAAAAGGGGCAGAACAAAAAGAGGTGGATGCGGTCATCCAGTGGATTGAATCGGTGGGATACCAGGCGCATGTGTCAAAGGGCGTGGAGCGAACCATCATCGGAGCCATTGGAGACGAACGGGAAAAGGTCCGGCTCAAGGCGGCGGAGGATATGCCGGGCGTGGAAAAGGTTATGCCCATCCTCCAGCCGTACAAGCTCGCCAGTCGTGAGACAAAAGATGGAGATACCATTATTCAAATCGGCGACGTGGCCGTCGGGGGCCCAAAATGTGTTGTCATCGCCGGTCCTTGTGCGGTAGAAAACGAAGAACAGCTTTTGCAGACCGCCCATGCGGTGAAAAAGGCCGGAGCCTCCATGCTGCGAGGAGGCGCGTTTAAACCCAGGACTTCGCCTTACAGCTTCCAGGGCCTGGGAGAAGAGGGCCTGAAGATCCTGGCCAAGGCCAGACAGGAAACGGGCCTGCCCATTGTAACGGAGGTCATGAGCGCCGCAGACGTCGAGCTTGTGGAAGCCTATGCCGATGTCTTGCAGGTGGGCACCCGAAATGTTCAGAACTTCGCCCTGCTTAAGGCCGTCGGACTCGCCAAAAAGCCGGTCCTGTTGAAAAGGGGAATGATGACCACCTTGGAAGAACTACTCATGTCGGCCGAATACATCCTGGCTTCGGGCAACGAGGATGTCATGCTGTGTGAACGCGGAATCCGGACCTTCGAAACCGCAATGCGGAATACCCTGGACATCAGTGCCGTACCTGTGCTCAAGGAAAAGACCCATCTGCCGGTGATCGTTGATCCAAGCCATGCCATCGGAAAATGGCGGTTCGTGCTTCCGCTGGCCAAGGCCGCGGTCGCAGTTGGCGCAGACGGGCTTATGGTGGAAGTGCACCCGGACCCGCAACATGCCCTTTCAGACGGGCCGCAGTCCTTGAAGCCGAAAAAGTTCGCCAGGCTGATGGAAGAAATTGAATCCATCGCCACCATTGTCAGGAAGGACGGGGTTTCTTAAGATGCACCGGATCAGGGTCAAGCTGAAAAGAACCTGTGACGATTCCTATGACATCTTTGTGGGTAACGGGATTCTGGACCGGTTAAACACGATCGGAAAAATTCTTGATGATGCAGATCGCTGTGTGATCGTGTCGGACTCAATCGTCGGCCCGTTATATGGTAACAGGGTGGCCCAAAACCTAAGCGCCGGAGGCCTTTCGGTGGATATGATCGAGATTCCGGCCGGAGAAGCATCAAAGGCGATTTCCGTCGTCCTGGATGTGGCCCGGCGCTTGGCCGCACTCAAGGCAAGCCGAAAGACGCTCCTGGTAGCGTTGGGGGGAGGCGTCGTCGGCGACCTTGCCGGGTTTGTGGCCTCTACTTACATGCGTTCGATCCCCTATGTTCAAATCGCCACCAGTCTGATCGCCCAGGTAGACAGCAGCGTAGGCGGAAAGACCGGTGTCGACATTCCAGAGGGTAAAAATCTGATCGGCACCTTTTATCAACCCAAGGCCGTGTTCATTGATCTTTCACTTTTAAAAACCCTGCCGGACAAGGATCTCAGAAACGGACTAGCGGAAATAATCAAATACGCCATCATCAGTGACGAGGCCATTTTCGGGGTGCTGGAACGGGACAAAGCCCTGGTCATGAAGCGAGACCCCGGCGTCATGAAAGATCTGATTTCCAGGTGCTGCGAGATCAAAGCGGACATCGTCCAAAAGGACGAAAAGGAAGGGGGCCTCCGCCGAATTCTTAACTTCGGCCATACCCTGGGCCACGCACTGGAGGCAGGATCACATTACACCCTGACTCACGGAGAAGCCATAGCCATCGGCATGATAGCGGCGGCCAGGATTTCATGCCGACTTGGCCATCTGAAAAACAAATCATGTGCTCGGATCGAAGACCTTGTCAGGAACTATGGATTGCCGACCCGTTTTCCGGCCGAGTTAAACACGGGACAGATTTTGGCCCACATGGCGGCAGACAAGAAAGCCGTGGGGTCGCGCATTCATTTTGTCCTGATTAAAGACATCGCAAGGCCCTTTGTAACCGGAGATGTTCCAAAAGAGATGATTACGGACGTGGTGGATGCGTTGAGACGATGAACGATAATATTGATAACATTGGGTTCGGCAACAGAGTCCAGGGTGGATCGTGCGGGCCGTGGCCGCTTTCTGGACGAACACGCGTCTTTTGTATCATCGGAAGTCCGGTGAGCCACAGCATGAGCCCGGCCATGCACAACACGGCCTTCGAGTGTCTCGCACTGGACGCAGTCTATGTGCCTTTTGAGGTCACCGACCTCTCCAGGGCGGTCCGTGGCCTGGTGGCTCTGGGCATTCAGGGCGCCAGCGTTACCATCCCGTTTAAAGAGGCGATCATGGATCTTGTTGACGAGGTTGATGAGACAGCCGCAAAAATCGGTGCGGTCAACACGCTGGTCATCGAAAAAGGAACCATCAAAGGGACCAACACCGACTGGATCGGCGCCCAGCGGTGCCTGGAAGACTTGCTACCTATTCGGGGGCATCGGTTTGTTGTCCTCGGGGCGGGAGGGGCGGCCAGGGCGGTGCTTTATGCTGTCACCCGTCAAGGTGGCGAGGCCGTCGTGGTAAACAGATCCGTAAAGAAGGGGCGCGCCCTGGCAGATGAGTTTGGCGTCACCTTTTTTCCCTTCACGGCCATCGACCGGATCAACGCAGACTGCCTGGTCAACACGACCCCGGTAGGCATGCATCCTTATGAACATGAAAGCCCTGTTTCCGATACGGTTGTCCGGCGCTACGAGGCGGTGGTGGATGTGATATACAACCCGTTAAAGACCCTGCTGCTCGCGCAGGCCGAAGCAGCGGGTTGTGGGGTGGCAAGTGGTGTAGAAATGTTCGTCTATCAGGGTGTGAAACAGTTCGAACTATGGACGGGGCAAAAGGCACCGGTCGAACGGATGAAAGAGGCTGTCTATAACAGGCTGTTGAATCAATGAAACAAATTCGTCCCGTGAAAAACCTCCATGCCGTGATCCGTGTGCCAGGCTCCAAGAGTTATACCCAGCGGGCCCTGATTGCTGCGGCCCTTGCTAGCGGGCGTTCTCGTGTTCTTGGCGCATTGATGTCAGAAGACATCGAATATCTGATCGCAGCACTACGCGCGATGGGGATCATCATCCATAAGAACGACGGCGACCTGATCGTTGAAGGAACCGGCGGAAGGCTTACCGTTCCTGAGGCCCCCATCTTCATGGGAAACAACGGAACGGGGTTGAGATTGCTGACCACAACGGTCTGTTTGGGGCGTGGCGAATTTGTCCTGGA
>JAFDGP010000064.1 GCA_019309245.1 Deltaproteobacteria bacterium
AGTCTTTGTCGCGAAGACCTCCCTGACCGGACATCGATGGTTCGTTTCAGAACAACGCTGGTCGTTTTTGTGGGTAATGATGTGACATTTTTCACCGAGGGCCTGTTCGAGCGGGAGGTTGTAGCTGGCCAGGAATCTTTCATTGACCTGTTTTATGGTAAAGTTTCGATCTATGACCATGAGTCCTTCATGCATACCGTCCATGATTCGTGCCAGAAAATCGCGGGACTCTTTCAGCTCCCGGTTCAGATTTGAAATCTTGACTGCACTGATCATGGTTATCACGAATACGGCCAGTGCCGCGAGAAGCCATTCCCAGTAGTTTCTAAGAACATCCAAGAGTGTGATTTTGCCGAGGTCCTGATAGGGGCCAACCTTGAGTTCCCGAAGGCACTCGTGCACAGGCTCGTAATTGAGCGGAATCGTCCAACCGGCACATTTTGCCGCCCTTGCCGCGGCATCGTCGTTGGGCATGGCCAATAAGGCCCTTGTTACCCTTTCAGCCAAGTCTAGCGACGTGTGTTTGACTGTGGCGATCGGCCATTCCGGGTAGAGCCTTGTAGAACAGCGAAAGGGTATTTCTGAAGCTGTTACGGCGGGGGGATCAAAGATATAAAAATCCTGTATGTCAATCTTGCCTTCTTCATGCATCCGTTCCAAGGTATCGGTCCTAACCGTTCCGGCGTCGGCAACGCCGTCTCTGACAGCGAATACGACAGCATCATGCGTGCCTCCAAAACGGAGTGATTTAAAATCATGGTACGGGTCCATTCCTGCGAGCCTGAGCTCCCGCCATGCCATTCTCCATCCCCCAAAGGATTTTTGTTCAACCGCCATGAAACGCTTTCCTTTGAGATCCTCGATTTTTCGTATGTCGGTGCGGTCGGCCCGACAAAAAATGACACCTCCAAATTTTGTGTACACACCACCCAGGCGACGGTTTTTCAGTGTGGCAATACGATTGATGCCGTACCACCTTTCCAGCTCGACATAAAAAGAGGAGTTCGCCAGGACAAAATCGACTTTCCCTTGCTCCACAGAGCTGTAAATATCGTCGAAGCCCAGTGGAACAATAACAAAAGCCTTGTCGCGAATGGTGTCGGAAAGATATTTCGCTGTGGGGGACCACATTGCCAGACATTGATCGGCCCCTCTTTTTGCCAGTACGCCTATCCTGACGGTCTCGTTTTGCGCCCGGACAACCGCTCTACCGAAGAAGATAATGGCAAGGCAGAGCAAAACGGCGATTCCGGTACTTTTTCTCACTACGATCATCCGATATGCTGCGGGAATTTTATGGATCCAAGGCTCTGCGCCCAATGTGCGTGTCCGACTTTTACCGGGTTTTTAACCACTGGTCACAGTGCACATGAAAAATACGCAAAATGCGTGCCAGTTTTTTGGTTGTGCAGGTTAAGAATTGGCGGTGCATATTTTCCGTATTCAGTGGGACTTGAAGCCAGGCCGAAAAATTGCGGCTCCTGCAGTCCGCCGGGGCTGATAAAGGATGTTCGGATCAAAGCAGACAATTTTAAATATTATCCTTGACAAATTTAAGCCGCTAATTTAAATTTGCGAATTATGTGGATTGAAAGAGAGATTGCCCCTGAACTCACGCATCTTGCTGGGACATTTCCGGTGGTGGCCCTGGTCGGCCCCCGTCAGGTGGGAAAGACGTCTATCCTGGAGCGGGTGTTTTCCCACTACAATTATGCCAGTCTGGATGTGGGTGTTCTGGCAGAATCGGCCGAGACTCGGGCGGAAGAGTTTCTTGAAAGATACCCGCCTCCGGTGGTGCTTGACGAGATCCAGTACGCTCCGGCCTTTTTCAGGCATATCAAAACCTACGTGGACGTACATAGGGGCAAGAACGGTCTTTTCGTTATTACCGGATCACAGAATTTCATGCTTATGGAAGCCATTGCTGACAGCTTGGCCGGGCGGGTCGCGGTCATCCCTTTTCTTGGTCTTTCGGGCAACGAGTGGTATAACACGACGGAAATAAGCGGCCTCTATACATGGAAGGATTTCTTGTGGAGGGGGGGGTTCCCCGCACTGTGGTCCGAGCCGAACGCGGCCCCTTCCAGGGAGCGGTGGTATCAGGGATATGTCACCACATACCTGGAGCGGGATGTTCGCAACCTGCTTAGGGTGGGCAACCTGCGGGACTTTGAGCGGTTTGTCAGGACGTGCGCTGCCCGTTGCAGCCAGAGCCTGAACCTCTCGGAGATGGGAAGAGATGTGGGGATTTCGACCACCACATCAAAAAAGTGGCTGAGCGTCCTCCAGGCCTCCAACCTGGTTTTTCTCCTGGAACCCTATTACCGCTCTTTGGGCAAGAGACTGGCAAAGAACCCCAAGCTCTATTTTACAGACACGGGTCTTGCGGCCTATCTCATGGGATTCAGTTCAGCTGAGAGCCTCTGGTCGTCTTCTCAGGCCGGGGCCCTGTGGGAAAACTACGTTATCAACCAGTGGCTCAGGTGGCGAGACTGGCATGCACCGTCCCTGGCACTTTGGTACTGGCGGGACCAGGGGGGAAACGAAGTAGACCTCATCCTGGAAAAAGATCAGAAGCTGATCGCTGTTGAATGCAAGCTAACGGAACGGCCGGACAAGAGAGACCTGAAAGGGATTAAAAAGCTGAAGAAATTTTATGGTAATGATCAAGTTTCCTGCTGCTACATCGCTTGCCCTATTATGACGGCCTTTGACCTGGAACCCGGTGTAACTGCTGTCTCTGGGTGGAAAACCTGGACGATCGACCAATCGCCCTCTTTTTAAAGGATAAATCCGGGGATGTGATTGGGCGGAGCTTGGGTTGGAAAGCATTACACAAGGCGCTCCAGATGCCACGGCGCCTTGAGGTAAGGCGACCCGACTGCCGGCGGGGAGTTGTGCAAAGCTCTCAAGGTCTCATCGGCACGAAGCGGTATGGTGTGCCTTTTTTTTTGCTACTCTTCCTGCATATTTTGTCCGTATATCTTGAATACCAGGTCGTTCTGATCGGGATAATGCGTCCATCCCCCGTAGTAGTGGGATCTGTGGCCTTGAAGATAAACATCCGTCGCGGGAATAGGCATATCGGCCACTCCGATTTCGCCATAGCCCTCCCGGGGCGGTGAGCCCAGTGGGGTGATAATCAACCAGCACGTTTTTTCTTGGGAGAGCCTCTCCCCGGGGGTCTTATCTTCAAACCGCCACCACTGCAAAGAGGCGTCTTGGGTCTTGCCGATTGCGTAGAATAGCGTGGTTCCGGCCAATGGATTGGTGGGATCATCGACGTCCATGGTTTTGATCGAGACCCCGATGTTTTGAGCAGGATCGTAGGACAACAGGAGATAGATCACCCTGGGGACTAACGGCAGAGCTGGCCTGAAGGTCTGGGCATGATAGGTCGTGTACCCGGCGGCGTCTTTTAAAGGAACCGTCCCGGTGGTCAGGTTTTGCCCCGTCATCAATCGATACTCGCATTCATCGGCGAGGATGGGATCTCCCTGGTCAGGATTGATGAGCCTGAAGGGGTCCGTTCCGCCTTCGCCGTATCCCCACAGCTTACGATAGGCGTATGCCATGAGTTCCTGGGTGGTTTCTCCAAAACTGTGCCGAATCTGTTCGTGACTCTTGGCCACCCAGTGCTGGGTGATAAAGGGCGTATCGTCCCAAATGTGACTGTATGGGACCCATCTTTCCCTATCATCGTCCCACTGGTATTTCGCACGGCCGTCTTCCATGATAATTTGTCCGGCATAGACCTGGGAGCAGGCTCCGGTCCATCCTCCTCCTAATTGAGCGCCGTCCCCCGCCAGAATCCGGAGCCAGAAATCGTTCTGCATACGCGGCCATGCGTTCGGATTGTGGTCCGGGGATGTCTCAAAGACATATTGATAGCTGCCGAGGCGATGCTCGCGATACCAGTGGCTCCAGACATTAAAACGGTCGCCGGCCGAATGGGTGCAATTATCCGTGCATTCCGTGTCGTACCGCCATTCTTTGGGGTCGGTCACCGGGTCGTTGGCGGTCACCACCACGGTAATATTGCGCATCTTGAGATTGTATTGTTTCATTTCCTGAATCCGTTTGGCGAGCTGAATCGCCAGCACGGCCCCCCGGCTCATGCCGCCCAACCAGATATGCGTTACATTGGCAAAATTATTCGTTCTTGCCTGGAAATACCGTAGCCACCCCTCTTCGATGGAACGCAAATCCTCCCGGTTGTCTGCAATCTTGTCGTATTCATTGTCAAAGGCCATGGCCATCAGCGTATTGGTCCGATCGTACTCCGGATAGATATCTTCCTTGAGCGCAATTTGGGCGGGAACGTTCTTGATGCCGCCACACATGTTAACCTGCATCTTTTCCACGTCGTGGTCCGGTTCACAGTCTTCGGGCTGGCCAGTAATCCGAGCGTAATCACCGCAACTGGCCTGCCCGGCGGAAAACCAGATAATGTTGTGAATATCATTTGGCTGGGGCCTGGGGTGCGTGCACCCGCTGCATCCCGAGTTGCCGTCATAGAAAGGCTCAAAGACGCCAGAGTCCCGTTCAATCACGCCTGATCCACGGGGGCCCCAGAACTCGGCTATGACCATCATGGCCATTTCGCATTTACTGATTGTGCTTTCCCAGGTCGAGCCGTCATAATTGGTCCAGGTCTTTCCCTCCCAGTAATCCCAGTCCGGAGAGACCTTCAAACTGCCACCGTCCCAAAAGGCACCGTTATATGCATCTACCCGGTATCCGTGGACCAGGTCCGTCGAGCCATTGACCGTACAGGTGGGTTCCTGGGCGGAGGGGAGCTCATCAGCGCTGTCCGGCGGGGGAGAGGGGAAGTGGTGCACGGTAAAATCGCCCTGCAGTTCATTGTTGGTTTCACTTTGTTCATCGACAACCCGGTCCGGATCCACAACCAGGGTGTACCGCCATTGCCCGGCCTTCAATACAGCGGAGTTTACCGGAAACTTGTACACGATATAGTCAAAGAGGGTATATCCAGAAATGTCCGTGATTGCCTTAATGGTGTAGTCGGTGGCGTCGGAGCCATAATTGACTGCGCGATCAAACTCGTGAAGAACCGGGATCTGCACATCCAGCATATTGGCCCCGATGTCCGGGGCCTTGTCCTTGAGTTCGTCCATGGGATCTTGGCCAAACACATTCACATAGGGTTCTTCAAGTTTTCCGGTATAAAAGCCTTCAATGGTATTGTCCGGATACAGGTCATACGGGATCAGATTCGTGGCCCTGTCCTCAGGGGGAAGGGTCAGACGCACCGCCACATCCGGACCGTCCATGGGACAGGACCCATCCGCCTTGGTGTACTCGCCGTAATCCCGGAAAATTTTCACCTGATCCGTGGTATCCGGATCGTTGGGGTCTGATTCTTCCAGCAGATTCAGGTACAGCGCGGTTTGCACATCGCATACGGATAGGGACGGTTCATGATGGAACCGCCACAGGTGCATGAGAGAGACCCAGCAGGTGATGCAGAAATGTCCCGGCTGATAGATTTCCGGATCGCTCGGATGGGCCACATAATCGGGTTCTCCCTGGAAGGCACAGCGGACCGGGATGATATCCGAAAGCCCGTTGGCCTGGTACACGAAGTCCATGTGGGGACACTCCGTCCAGAGGTCACAAGCGTTGTCCGTTCCGGAAAACCGATAAAACAATCTCACATAAACCGTTGTGCCGTCCTGGGGAATTGTCGTGCTTTGAAACGACGATTCCGTCCCCAGCACGGTGTCGGCCTGGATATCGTCGTTTCCCGGTGCCCCGGTGCCGATGCGAATGCCGTATTGGGCTACCCGGGGAATGTCCGCCCAGTCGAAAAGAACCTCTGAGCCCGGTAAGATGGACCCCTCGGTCGGGATCATGGCAAAGTCTTCCCGGGTCCAGGTATGGGCCGTGTAATACCGGACGGCATCCCGGAACAGCCCGTCCTCATTGTACATCTGTACTTCCACCCGGATCTGGGATCCGTCAACCGGAAGCGCATCGCACGTGGCCTGTGTACCGGGGATGGCTTTCAGGAAGCAATACTTCACAGGATTCAAGAATGGCCCGTCAATCCCCACCCGCACATTGGCATAGCTGTAATTACGCCCGGGGTCCCACTCAACCGTGATGGAAGAGGTTGAGAGGGTTGAGTTGCTGGCCGGTTTGGTGATACGGGGGCGGTAAAACAGACGGCCTGCCCAGCCGAGGCGAACCCCTTCGCCATCGAGATAGTCAATGACGGCTAATACAGTGTTATCCGTTGTAACCGTATTGTCTATGTGGATGTTGTCCTCTTGATACGTGTTTCCCCCCTGATAGGGACCGGAATGATAATACCGATCCGGATTGTAAAGGCCCCCTACGTGGATATCATAACTTGCGGTTTCCGGGGGCCGGTGGTCCAGCTGAGGTGCAAAGTGGGCGGGGTAATGGTACTCTTTGCCGGGGGTGTCCAGCCGGAGGTGAAGGTCATTTCATCCGTGTGACTGATGACCGCGCAATACTGGCCCACGAATTCGACGATGGGCAAGGGGGGCGCCCCGTCGGAAAGGGCCTGGCCGTAAGCGGCCAGATCCAGACCGTCCACGTCATTGTCATGGTCAAAATCTCCTGGGATTGCTGCTGATGCATGGCCGGGGTTCGCAAGGATCAAAATGAGAAACACTGCGACTGAGAGAAGGCCTGGCAGAATCTTTATGTTATTTGGACGTGTCATCAATCTGTCCCCCCTTGATGCCCCTTTTTAACGGCCAAAGATAAGGCTTGCCACGGACCCGCACGGACGGATCCAGACCTTAGGATCTCCTTTCTGAGACCTTTGCAAAACTCGTTGCTCTCGCTTTCAGGAAGACATTTGTGCGCCCAGCCGCTCGGCAGTCGGGTCGTTTTCCCTCAAGGCGATATGATCCAGGCCGTGCCAGTCCATTAGCATATCGCCTCTCGGAAAAACCACCCGACTGCCGAGTGTAGGTTGTGCAAAGCTCTCTTTCTGGTAAACAACAATGACAGGTCAGGCACATTTCAACCTTAATCCTGCAAGAATTGTGCAACACATCAAATACTTTATTTTCAACAGGTTATGATTCCGGCTGTTGGGAAAAAGAAGAAAGAAAGTGCCAATGATTGGTATAAAACTCCATACATCGAGCCCTGTTCCCCAAATCCACCGCCAAAAAACGAAGATCAAAATGGATCTGCCCACGCTGAAACCAAGTGAAGGGTTTCAACCGGCGTTTTTGTTCAACACGCTGCAATCATGCCATAAGAGTCCGATCTTCGTTTTTTTGGTGGTGGATTTGGGGGTTCGCAGGCTCATTGATCTGCCACCAGTGGCCGTCTAATATATGGGTTTCAACTGCACTCTCCGATTCATGGCGCGACCCTCGGCTGTGTCATTGGACGAGATGGGCTGCGAATAGCCGTAGCCCGCAAAAGACAAGCGGTCAGGGTCGGTCCCGCATTTGACCAGGTACTCGAAGACGGCTTTTGCCCGCTTTTCTGAAAGGGCCTGATTCATGGCCGCCGACCCTACATTGTCGGTATGGCCCTGAATCTCTGCTTTCAAAACAGGGTTGGCCCTGAACACATCAATGACTTCATCAAGCGCCGGGTAGGCCGCAGTCTTGATCGTGGCCTTGCCCGTATCAAAATGGATGTTCTTAATTACCCAGCACCCTCTGGCGTTGGCCTTGGCCCCCTTGGGTGTTTTGGGACAGACATCCATATAATCGTACACGCCGTCTCCATCTGTATCAAAAGGACATCCCCGGGCGTCCACTTTGACCCGCCTGGGTGTATCCGGGCACCTGTCCCGTGAATCGTAGACACCGTCCGCATCGGAGTCCAGCGGACATCCCCGGCGGTTCACGATGACGCCCCGGGGTGTGTTGGGGCATTGATCCATGTCGTCCAAAACACCGTCACCGTCGCTGTCGCCGACGCGTGGGGCGGCAGGAGACTCTCCTGCGATAAAGACCGTCTTGACGAAGTCCGCCATACCCTGTCCTGACGCGATTTCCTCTGCGGTAAAGGCCATCCCGCACGAGGCCGCGGAAGCCACCTCTCCCAGGAGTTGGACGCCTTTCGGATCTTGGCCGATATGAACGGTGTATACGCAGAGCCGGTCTCCAAACTCATCGGCTAGGGCTTTGGCGGCCGTCACAGGACGGTTGTCCATATCCAGTCCGTCACTGAACACCAGCACAGCCGTCCGGCCGGTTGCACCTTCCAGGTCTTCACCGGCGCCCTTGATCGCGCAGGCGAGCGGGCTTGTGCCTCCGGTGCACGGAACATCCTGAAGGGCTTTTTCGATGACAGCTTTTGAATAAGGCTGATGCGTTGAGAGAAGAAGCGTCTTTTTGTCGGGCAGACACGATCCATGGCCGAAAGAGCGCATCGCTGCGTTCATCTTCATGGCAGGAATCGCTTCATTCATCCTGTGGATTAAGGTCTTTTCGTAAGAAAATTTTGTGTAGCCTTCGTATTTGTATGCCTTGGACATGGACTCGGATGCATCCAGGATAACGACGAAGTCATCCACTTTGGGACCAAACGACCGGGATCCCATTTGTGCGCTCAGGACCGGTGTCTGATAGACTGGTTCGGGTACCTGCGGTTTTTGCATGGCACAGCCGAAAACAAGCGCAATCGCAGCGAGCAGCGCCGTCCATTGTAATCCGATCTTTTTCATGTGGATTCCTCCTTGTGTTTGTGAAGAGATTTGTGAAGAGAATGGGTGCGGTTATGTCCGGGTTCCTTGTTTTGTACCTGATCGAGGGTGGAGGAGCAATGGGGTGAACACCCTATTTTTTGACAAAAAACAGGGTATTTTCCCCTTATTTAACGTGCCGGCCGTAATCCTTGCCCTTGTCCGACAATTCAGATATTCTGGGCAGGAAGTTGAGCAATCGCAGTGACGAGCGAAGGCCTTGGGTGGGGACCGGAAGGACGAAAATGCCAAACGCTTAAGGAGCGTTTTGCCCCCCGATTTGTAGGTTGGGTTGAACCGCCGAAGGCGGAGAAACCCAACATGAAAGGACCAAAGCATAGAGACCCGGAGGATACAGAGGAAGAATCCCCCTCGGTCCCCCTTTTCCAAAGGGGGAAGATATGGGGTGGCTATAGACTCGGCTTCGCACAAAGCTTCGCCGCGGCAGGCACACGCGGAAGAATACGGAGTTCTTGGCGGGCACAGCCTCCCCTACGGTTTCTTTCGGTGTACTTTGTGTCTCTGTGGTGAATTAAGAAATATCACGAGAACACAGAAAAAGGAAAACACGAAAGATTTGTAGCTTGGGCTTTGCCCGCCGATCATCCAAGAACCAACGGATTACCCCGGACATGAAACCTGTTGTCGCCATCGTCGGCCGACCCAATGTCGGCAAATCCACGCTGTTCAACCGCCTGACGCGGTCCAGAACGGCCCTGGTGGATGACTTTCCGGGGGTGACCCGGGACCGGATCTACGGGGATGCCCAGTGGGGAGATCTGTCCTTTACCGTGGTGGATACCGGAGGCTATTCTGAGTTCGAGTCCGAACAGCTCGCGGCTCTGGTCCGCTTTCAGGTCACCCAGGCCATGGAGGAAGCGGATGCCATCGTGCTGCTTTTTGACGGCCGCCAGGGAGTAACCCCAACAGACAGCGATCTGGTCCAGCGGTTACGCCAATCCAACAAGCCGGTATTCCACGTGGTCAACAAGATCGACGGGCCCAGGCATGAGGCTCTGTTGTCGGACTTTTCCGTACTCGGTGTGGATCGGCTCTATCCGTTATCCGCGGAACACCGCTATGGCATGGACGATCTGATGGACGCCCTGTCGGAGGTCCTGCCGCGCGTCGATCCGGAAATATCATCGAGACAGATCAGGTTGGCCGTGATCGGCCGGCCCAATGTGGGGAAGTCTTCGTTGATTAATTGCCTCTTGGGGGACCAGCGGTTGGTGGTCAGTGATGTTCCGGGCACCACGCGCGATGCCGTGGATACGCTGTGCACGGTAAACGGCCGGAAATACCTGTTGATCGACACTGCGGGCATCCGGAGAAAAAAGTCGGTTAAGGGAAAACTCGAAAAATTTTCCATCATCAAAGCGCTCAGCAGCTTGAATCGATGTCACATCGCGCTGTTGATGCTGGATGCCGAGCAGGGCATCACGGATCAGGACGTGCGGATCGCCGGCTATGTGTGGCAGC
>JAFDGP010000065.1 GCA_019309245.1 Deltaproteobacteria bacterium
TTTAAACAGGTGTTAATTTTGACGGAAAAAACATCATGATTGAACGGGAATTAAACCGTTACTGGAAGACGGTGGTTGATACGATACACGATGGCCTGATGGTTGTTGACAAACGGGGGATCATCGTCTCTGTAAACAAGGCCCTCCTGAAACTCACCGGCTATACCAGAAGCGAGATGGTCGGAAAATCGTGTCGAATGCTGCACTGCGATATCTGCGAGGCGGCCATGGATCAATGTGGAGACCAGTGGTGTGTCCTGTTTCGAACCGGAGCTTTCAATATGCGCAAGGGGATGCTGCACACCAAGGACGGCCGCCGCATCCATATTTTTAAAAATGCCTCCCTGCTCTTTGATGAAGACGACACATTGATCGGCGCGGTGGAAACGATTACCGATATCACCGAAGTCATGGAAAAAGAAACCCAACTTGAGGTATTTCGGCAGGAGCTGCGATCTCAGGATGGCCTGGAAGGGGTTCTCGGTATTTCAGGCAGGATGCAACAAGTTTTTGAGCTGGCCAGAAACGCCGCCCGATCCGATGTCCCGGTCCTGATTCTCGGAGAAAGTGGAACGGGAAAAGATATGCTGGCAACCGCCATACATAGGCTCGGCGTGCGGCGAAGAAAGCCTTTCGTGAAGGTAAGCTGTGCGGCGCTGACAGAGTCGTTGCTCGAAAGCGAGCTTTTTGGCCATACCAAAGGGGCCTTCACCGGCGCTTACCGAAACAGGGAGGGACGCTTTGAAGCGGCTGCCGGGGGAGACATTTTTTTGGATGAAATCGGTGATCTTCCATTGTCAACGCAGGTCAAATTGTTACGGGTCCTGGAAGAAAACGTGATCGAACGCGTCGGGGACAATACGCCCATCCCGGTCAATGTGCGGGTGATCTCCGCGACCAACAGGGATCTGAAACAACAACTCAAAGACGGGCTTTTTCGAGAAGATCTTTACTATCGAATTAATGTCATTCCCATCACGCTCCCCCCCCTCAGGAAACGAACCGAAGACATTCCGATTCTGGCGGAGTCTTTTTTTCGAAGAGGCCAATTGAAAACTCACAAGAAAATTGAAGGGGTCAGCGAAGCGGTTATGCGTATCTTTATGGAGTACCCCTGGCCCGGAAACGTGCGGGAATTGAAGAGCGCCTTTGAATATGCTTTCGTCAGTTGCCCGGGACCCATGATCCAGCCACAGCACTTGCCCCCCAACTTCCTGGAAAATCGACGAGCCAGGGCCTTGGCCAAGGAAACCCTTCCGGAACGGGAGGCCCGACAAAGACGAGAACTCATCCACGCCTTGAAACAAGCCAGGGGAAACAAGTCCGAGGCAGCACGGATACTCGGGATTTCCCGGGTAACCGTTTGGAACCGGATGAAAAGATTCGGCATCGACGTCAGAGCGGAAGTGCGCTTCTGATCAAAGCTTTTTTGTCCGGGTGCGGATCCGGCGCTCACGCTTTGAACGCCGCCGGGCAGGGCCTTTTTTCTTCGTGGTGGGTCTCCAGCCGATATCGTCATCTTCAGTATCAGCGGCGACATCCAGCTCGGCCGCCATGGCCATCCGGCGTTCGAATTCCTCAGAACCGATGATGGCCGCACCGTGACGTTGCGCATAGTCGCTGACTTCTCTGTCAGAGGTCACCACGACCGCTCTTTGTCCCTCCCTGGCCGCCAGACGTTTTATAACGCTGTCAGCCAGCTCTCCGGGTCGGGAAAAAATGATCTCAATTCCGCTCACACGGCTTTTTCGTCCCGAAGGATTCGAGGACTGCGTCCCATCAAAAACCACGGTAATCCCGTGGGCCTTGAAACGTTTATACTTGGCGAGACGCCGGATCAGGGCTTCTCGCCCCTCTTCGAGGCTGTTTAACTCCACCGAACTCAGTGACGCAGACCGCCGGATAAGATTGTAACCGTCTATAATGATATGAAGAGACATAGAAACGCGATCGTTTTTGGAGCAGGGCTCAACCAAATCTTCGCAATTCCGCAAAACCCAATCAGCCCTTGTAGCGCAGGGCTCCGACAACACCTGAGCCTGCAATCCGTGCAGCACTCGCCGGAAGGGATCAAGACAGCCATTTGTCATGAACGAACGATTCTCGCGCGGGAACAGCTCAGTGCATGTCCTTGATCCGCTTTACCAGGCGATCCAGATCGTCATTGCCGTAAAAAGAGATCTCAACGGTGCCTTCCTTTCTGCCCTTTCGAACAATGCGAACCTTGGTCCCCAACGCATGGGTCAGCTCCTCGGCCAGGCTCCGAAAATAGATCTCATCTGAGGACAAGGTCTTCGGCCTTCTCACACCGGTCTTTCCGGCCCTTAGTTTTCTCACCAAGGCCTCGGCTGATCGTACGGAAAGCCCTTGTGATACGACCTGCTTCCAGACCGCCTTTTGTTGAGCCGCCGTTTGCACCCCCAGCAATGCCCGGGCATGGCCCATGCTCAGTTTCCGGTCTACAATGTCATCCTGGATTTCTTTCGGCAGTCCGAGCAGTCTCAAAAAATTGGCCACGGTAGAACGATCCTGTCCCACCCGCCGCGCGATCTTTTCCTGGGTCAGGCCGAATTCATCCATCAGCCGTTGATAGGCATGGGCCTTTTCCAAAGGATTCAGGTCTTCGCGCTGGATATTTTCTACAAGGGCCATTTCCAACATCTGATCGTTGGATACCTCTTTAACTACCACGGGAACCTGCTTCAGGCCCGCCATCCGCGCGGAGCGCCACCGGCGTTCCCCTACAATCAGGTCATAGCCCGTGGAGGCCTGTCGAACCACCAGAGGTTGAAGCACCCCGCTTCGCTTGATGGAATCCGTCAGGCCTTTGAGCTCCTGTTTGGAAAACGTACGCCTCGGTTGGTAAGGATTGGGCCGGATCAAATCAATGTCACAGAGAAAAAACTCGGATGGCCCGAGATCGGAGACCTTCATGTCCGGGATAAGCGCATCGAGGCCCCGACCCAGGGCCTGCTTTTTAGCCATGACGTTTACTCCTCCCGTTCATGATCTCCCGGGCCAAAGCAAGATAGCTCTGGGCTCCTTTGGAGGTGATATCGTATAGCAAAATCGGTTTCCCAAAGCTCGGGGCCTCGCCCAGTCGGACATTCCTTGGAATGCGTGTGCTAAAAACCAGGTCTTTAAGGAACCTTTCCGCCTCTTCAGCAACCTGATGAGACAAGTTATTGCGTTGATCAAACATGGTCAGCAGCACGCCTTCGATGCGCAAACCAGGATTCAGGTGCCTTTTGACCCGTTTGAACGTCTGAAGCAGTTGTCCCAGTCCCTCCAAGGCATAGAATTCACATTGTAAAGGAATCAACAACCCATGCGCTGCCGTCAACGCATTGATCGTAAGCAGATTCAAGGAAGGGGGGCAATCGAGCAGGATATAGTCGTATCCTTGAATTGGGGCCAGAAGGTTTTTCAGGAACCGTTCCCGATCCTTTTTGTCCACCAGCTCTACCTCTGCCGCTACAAGGTCCGCACTGGCCGGTATAATTTTCAAAAAATCGAGTTCCGTATCCAGGGCCAAGTCATCGATGGGCACTTGCCCCACCAACCCTTGGTAGAGTGTGCTGGAAATCCGGGTCTTATCGATCCCCACGCCGGTGGTGGCATTGCCCTGGGGGTCACAGTCCACAAGCAGGGTTTTTCGTTCAGCAACAGCCAGAGATGCGGCAAGGTTCACCGCTGTTGTGGTCTTACCCACGCCGCCTTTTTGGTTGGCAATGCAGATGATCCGGCTCACAAGGTCCCCGTCTCCACCCCCCTTTTCCTGCCCACACACGGATGCCAAGTGTCCTACCACAAATCGCGCCTTTTGAAAACTGCAACGCTGCGGAATCGGTTATCTCTTGATTCGCGGACAGTTCGGGGTTATCGTAGGAACAATATTGGATCAAAATCCAGTTGGATTGAAACACTGGCACACCATGTCCATAAAAACGTCGGCCTGTATGGCCCTTATTCTGTCCTGCCTGGTTGGACCCACTGCCGGCCTCAACCTGCCGGCCGCCTGGGCACACGACGGCCTGACCACCAAGCAAGAGCGGGAGCTTGGCGAGAAGTTCCTCCTTTACGCCAAGGAAAACCTTACCCTGATCGAAGATCCTTGTGTGGTAGATTATGTAAACAAGATCGGTCATTACCTGGTCTCTCAAAACCCTTCGCCACCTCCGTTTGCATTTGATTTTTTTGTTGTAAAACAAGATGTTTACAACGCGTTTGCCGGACCCGGCGGCCATATCTTCATCTATACCGGCCTGCTGGCAGCCATGGACAACGAGGACCAACTCGCCGGCATCCTGGCACATGAGATCGGTCATGTGTTCGCCAGACACATTTCTAAACAGGTCGCAGAATCAAAAAAAATCGGTCTGGCCACGGTTGCAGGGATTCTGGCGGGAATCTTTCTGGGGGGAAGCCCAACGGCCACCGGGGCCATTGCTAATACCTCCATTGCCGCCGGCCAATCGCTATCGTTGAGATACAGCAGAAAACACGAAGTTGAGGCCGACCAACTCGGGCTGAAATATCTCACCCGGGCAGGATACAAGGGGAAAGCCCTACTCGATATCCTGTCCAAAATCCGCCAAAAACAGTGGTTTGGATCTGAACAGGTCCCGACCTACTTGAGCACCCATCCGGCGGTTGAAGCCAGAATGGCCTATCTCGACACCTGGATCCAGGCCCATCGTGACTGGAAGCCAAATGTCAGGCCGCCCACCAGATCAGGAGATTTCAACAAGGTGCGAACCCGGGTCATCGCACTTTACGGCGATATCAGTGTCGCGCACCGCACCTTCGATGCAGAACTCAGGGCCGATCCGGCGGATGTGCTCGCTAACTACGGAAAAGGATTGGTGCTTGACAGGGAAGGCAACAAAAAAGAGGCGGTAGATTATTTGAACCGGGCTCTGCGGGTCCGCCCTCTGGACCCGGATATCTTGCGGGACCTAGGGAAATCTCAATTCAATTTGGGAAACTATGAAATCGCACGAAAAAACCTGGAAAGTGCCCTTGCAGTCCGTCCCAATGATCCGGAAGGCCGCCTGTTACTGGGGCGTGCGCAGATGATGAGCCAAGATCTCAATAGTGCACTTGAAACCTTTAAGGGCCTTGTGGAAAAGTCGCCGGCGTATCTCCCGGGAACCTACTATCTCGGACAAACCTACGGAAAATTGGGCCGTTTGGCGAAGGCCCACTACTACCTTGGCATGTACTACAAAGAAAAAGGGCCGGCCAAGACTGCAAGGTTCCATCTGGAACGGGCACTGGCATTGTCTTCCGGCGACCAGGTAAGACGCGAAGCGATTCGAAAGGCACTTAAAGCGCTGTCCGCACAAAAACGAAAGTGATGTAAGGCAAACCGGCCATCCAATGCCCATCCCTTCCTTTCGGATCGTTTTAGGCAATAGGCTGTAGGGCTAAAACGGCTTTACGTAACGGCCCAGATCACATATTGCGAGACCTTTGCAAAACTCGTTGTTCTCGCTTACAAGGCGGTATTTTTCGCGCTTCGCCGCCGGGCAGTCGGGTCGATTTGCCGAAATGCGATATGCCGATTCCGCCTGAGGCGGAGCACAGCCCGCCTCAGGCGGGCTCGACCGGAATCATATCGCCTTGAGGGAAGGCGACCTGGCTGCCCGGCGGGGGATTGTGCAACGCTCTCATTGCCTTGAGAAAAACAATCCGATAAACGCGAAGGTATTGTGCAAAGTTCGGATAGGCACAAATTATACAGGAGGGTCTATGGCCTCGTCATAATGCGAGAAATGCATGGAAAAGGTTCCCCGGCCCTGGGTGGCCGACCGCAGCGCCGTTGAATAGCCGAACATCTTAGACAGCGGGACCGTGGCTTTGATAATGCGCAGTCCTGCGCGAGGCTGCAGATTATCCACCTTGCCTCCCCGAGCATTGATTTCGTTGATTACCTCCCCCATAAATCCTTCCGGCACCAGGATTTCCACCGCCATGATGGGTTCCAGCAGGAAAGGAGCCCCTCCTTGCAGGCCCTCCTTAAAGGCCATGGAGGCCGCCACTTTGAACGCCAACGCACTGCCCAGGGACTCCCGGTACACCGCATCGACCAGCGAGGCTTCCACATCCAGGACGGGATAACCCAGCACAACGCCTGTAGCCATGGATTCCATCACGCCAGCTTCAATGGCGGGGATCAATTCCTCCGGCAGCGCCGTTTGCTCCAGCCGGCTCAAAAATCGATTGCCCGCGCCCCGCTGCCGAGGGGTGAGCCTCAGGCCAACCCGGGCAAAATGATGAACCCCTCCGATTTCCTTGTCAAAGGTGGCTGTTGCTTCGGCCACCTCCGCGATGGTTTCCTTATAGACGACCTGCGGCTTGCCCACATTGACTTGGGTATTGAACTCGCGCTTGAGTCGGTTGACAAGAATTTCCAGGTGTAGCTCGCCCATCCCGGAAATAATCGTCTGGCCCGTTTCTTCATCCTGCTTCACGCGAAACGTCGGGTCTTCGGCCTCGAGTTTTTCAAGTGCCTGGCCGAGTTTTTCCTGGTCCGCATGGGTCTTCGGCTCTACAGCCACCGATATGACCGGCTCATAGGTCTCAATGGGTTCAAGCAGTATCGGATGGGACCGGTGACAAAGGGTATCTCCGGTTTCAGAAACCTTGAGTCCCACGACGCCCACAATATTGCCGGCCCCGACCTCGTCGATCCGTTGCCTCTTGTTGGCGTGCATGGCAAGAATTCTGGCGATTTTTTCTGTTTTCTTCTTGCCCGGGTTAAGCACTTCGTCCCCCGCGCGGAGTCGACCCGAATATATTCGCACGTAACTCAACTTCCGGCCTTGATCCATCATGACCTTGAACACCAAAGCCACCAGCGGAGCCTGGTTGGAGGCCGGCGCTTCTCTCAACTCTCCGGAGTCGGGATCGGCCCCTTTGACGGGCGGCGTGTCCAACGGGCTGGGCAAGAAATCGACGATCCCGTTCAAAAGCGGCTGAATTCCCCTATTCCGAAGCGCCGCCCCGCAAAATACGGGGACCAGATCCAGTGAAATGGTCGCCTTGCGGATGGCAGATACCAGGATATCGGACCCCACGGGTGTCTCGGCCAGATAGGCCTCCATGATGGCATCGTCAAACTCGGCAACGGTTTCTACCAGGTGCTCGCGGTGTTCGTTGGCGGCATCGATTAGGGCCTCGGGAATGTCCGTTTCCAAAAACGTGGCCCCCAGGGTCTCGTCTTCCCATACAAGCTGCTTCATCTTGAGAAGATCGATCACTCCCTCAAAGGATTCTTCGCTACCCACGGGGACCTGCATAATCAGCGGGTTGGCGCCAAGACGGTCCCGGATCATCTGGACCGTCCCGAAAAAATCCGACCCGACCCGATCCAGCTTGTTGACAAAAGCGATTTTTGGCACCCGATATTTGTCGGCTTGATGCCAGACTGTTTCCGATTGGGGCTCTACCCCGCCCACAGCACAAAACACTCCGATTGCTCCGTCCAAAACTCTCAGGCAACGCTCCACCTCAATCGTAAAGTCTACATGACCGGGTGTATCGATGATATGGATCTCAGCATCTCTCCAGTGACAGGTCGTCACCGCGGAAGTAATGGTAATACCGCGTTCTTGTTCATACGGCATCCAGTCCATAACCGCCTGCCCGTCGTGGACTTCGCCCATCTTGTGGGAACGCCCCGTATAGTACAGGATCCGTTCCGTCACGGTGGTTTTGCCCGCATCAATATGGGCGATGATCCCGATATTTCGCATCTTTTTTGCAGGCACTGCTTTTGCCATTCCTGATCTCTATTTCACCAGCAACAAATCCGCTCTCAGCGGATATCGGATGTCGATATGCCCCGCCAGCGTCTGTGCATCACGGCCCTCAATGAGGATCTTCACCGCCTGAATCTCCGGCATGTTCAAACACAGACTGTTGACCACGGAATAGATGGAAAGCAACTCGGTCAAACTGCCTCCCGGGTGGTTGTCCCTAACCGCCTTGTTGAAATCCACGTACCCGACCCCGTTTTCATCCACATAGAGGGCCAAAAGCTCTGTCTCGGCCGGTAACGTCCGGGTCAAGGGGCCGGTCGGACCTTCAATCAGGGCGGTAACGATTGCCTTCGCTCGGTCCACAACTCTCTCCGGTAACACCATGCTGCGGCGCTCGGCACTCAGATGGCTCTCATCGCCACCGGAAAAATAGAGGTATACTTCCGGCCTGGCCGTCTTGGGAAACGCCTGACGATGAGAAGTCGGCCGGACCGGCACTTGTGATGACAGGTGTCGAAACACAAAAACAGCCCCAGTGACCACGCACGCCACCACAAGCAAGAAGGGGCCGTATCGTCGCATTCTCATGAAGCCTACACGTCTGAGCCGTTGAATTCGCAATAGTCAAAGCTTATTACGCAATTCTAGGTCCTGTGTCAAGAACGCGCACGGCCAAGGCATCCCCTTGCCCTGTCTATGCCCCTCGTGGTGCCAGATCTGAGATGCGATCCAGCCTGGCTACACACTCAATATGGTATGTCTGGGGAAACATATCCACCGGTTGCACTTCCACCACATGATAGCGTTCTTTGAGCATTGCAAGATCTCTGGCCAGGGAGGCCGGATTACAGGAAACATAAACAATTCTCTCAGGCGCCATGTCGGCCACAGCCTTCACCACATCGGGATGCATGCCCGCCCGTGGCGGATCAATAATAACAACGTCGGGGCGGTGATGGATCCGGGCCAGGCCCAACAGAATATCGCCGCAGATAAACCGGCAGTTGTTGATATGATTTGTGCGACAGTTTTCCTCGGCATCCTGAACCGCGCTTTCGGAAATTTCAATACCCACAATGCCTGCGGCCCGGTTCGACAAGAACACCGGAATCGTTCCGGTGCCGCTATAAAGATCCACGACGGTTTCCTGGCCGGTCAGGCCCGCATAGTCCTGAACGACCTGATAAAGGCGCTGTGCGCCCACCGTATTGGTCTGAAAAAAAGAATTGGCCGAAATTTTAAACGCGTACCCCCCGATTTGATCGATAATAAACCCCCGGCCTGCCAGGATCTGTTCGTACTCACCCACCGCGATCGCAGCTCGCCTGGTATTTACATTATGGATTACCGAACACACGGCATCATAGGCGGAAAAAAGCCGGTCCGCCAAAGGCTGCACCCACGAACGCCGCCCCCCGGAGGTGACAATGTTCACCATCCATTGGTCATGGGCTGCTGAATGTCGCAACATCAAAAAACGCCAGAATCCCTGATGAGACTTTAGACCGTAGGGAGCAATGCCGCTGTTGCGGGCGTACCGTCTGACATCGGCCAGCAATTTGTTTCCGAGCTCGCTCTGAAGCAGGCATCGGTCGACGTCCAATACCTTGTGAAACGTACCAGGCACATGCAAACCCAACGCAAAATCCACAGACACCCCCGGAGCATGGAGTTCAACAGGCAGAAGCCATCGACGGTCTGAAAACGAAAACTCCATCTTGTTTCGGTACCTGTACAAGTTTTCGTTCCCAATGCCGGCGGCCACGCGCACGCCTTCAAGGCCGCCGATGTGCTCGAGACATTCCCGCACCTGCTGGGTCTTATAGGCCACCTGCCTGTCGTAGCGTAGACATTGCCACGTGCAGCCGCCACAAAAGCCATGGTACCGGCATGGGGCAAATATCCGATCGGCTGACGGTTCTATCAACTCAATTATGCGAGCTTCGGCATAATTTCGCTTCTTTCGAAAGACCCTCGCCCGAACCACATCGCCGGGGATCGCCTGTTCCACCATCACCCGAAACCCGTCCACCGTGGCCAACCCGCGGCCGCCGAAGATGACCCTCTCTATCTTAAGTTCCAGAATCTGGCCTTTTTTTATGGTCATCTCACCACCCAACCCTGTCTGATCCCAAATCCACCGCCAAAAAAACGAAGATCGGACTCTTATGGCATGATTGCAGCGTGTTGAACAAAAACGCTGGTTGAAACCCTTCACTTGGCTTCAGCGTGGGCAGCTCCATTTTGATCTTCGTTTTTTTGACCCTTCGGGGATGCCGATTTTACCGGATCTGCTTTGTTGGTGGGCGCTTGAAGTACAACAGTACGTCGGCACGCCCACCGCCTCGCATCTCCGGCAAACTCGGCAACCGGTGGA
>JAFDGP010000066.1 GCA_019309245.1 Deltaproteobacteria bacterium
CATTGACAATATACCCAACCATGAGCCAGCAGGGCCGCCCCGTAGGCCCCCACCATCTCGGGGTCCTTGGGGACGTAAATCTTTTTTTGAAGCTTGTGTTCCAGCAGACGACGCATACAGATGTTTTTCGCAACCCCGCCCGCAAACACAATCGGCTCTTCACCGCAGACCCGGTTCAGCATGCCCGCGGCTCGACGTACCACCGAACGGTGTAACGCCAAGGCGATATCGTTTCGGTCTTTTCCCCGGGCCAGCAAAGAGGTGACCTCGGATTCCGCGAAGACCGTGCACATGTTGCTGATCTGTAAATCGTTATTGCCATTCAGGGCCTGCCGGCCAAATTCTTCCAGCTCAAATCCCAGGGTCCTAGCCATGATTTCAAGGAACTTACCGGTGCCCGCTGCGCACCGGTCGTTCATCTCGAACCGGGTTACCCTGCCCTGATCACCCACGGCAATGGCCTTTGAATCCTGACCGCCGATATCCAGGACCGTGCGGACGCCGGGCAATAAAGCATAGGCACCTGCTGCATAGGCCTTGATTTCGGTGACCGTGGGGGCGTCCAGTGCAGTTTCAAACCAGTGCCTGCCGTAGCCTGTAGCGAGGATCCGATCGTATTGTATGCCGTCGAGAAGGGCCTGCGCCCGGTCCATGGGATCAAAACCGGACTCCGTTTGCCGGGTCTGTACAATGCCGTCGCCGTTTAAGACGACCAGTTCAATGCTTCTTGATCCGATGTCAATCCCTGCCGTTCTCATGCTTGGTCCCTTACTGCCTGACCAGTTCGACGAAGGCCTCCACCCGGGTCTTAAGCTGTTCGACGTCTTCCATGCTGTAATCTGTTTCGATTCTCAGCAGCGGGATGCCCGCCTTTTCCAGGGCCTTTTCTACTTTGTAGGCCTCCACGGTGTAGGGGTGGCAAAACTGCAGGGCGTAATGGATAACCCCGTCCGCTTGGAGCTCTTTGGCCATGCCTACGATATGCTCGAGGCGTTCCGGGTTCGGGGTGAAACACGCACAGTCGATGCGCATATACCGATCCACCAGGGCATCGATCATCCCGCCCAGGTTTTTTACGCCTTCATCAACCAGATCCCGGGTGTTTCGGGTGCCGATACACGATTCTTCTCCCACGATCACGGCCCCGGAAGATTCGACCACATAGGGCAGCTTCCAGTTGGGCACCGCCATCGGGCAACCCGACATCATGAGCCTGGGCATGCCGTTTTCGACAATGCCTTCTTCTGCTTTGACGCGTCCTTCCAATTCATCACATAAGGCATTGATCTTTTCAGTGAAACGGGCCGGATCGTCGTAAAAAGAGATTTGGTTGACCAACAACACGTCTCTTCCGGAGATCGGGCAGGGCGACCCAGCCCTGAGCTTGTTGAGCCGCTGCAGGGCCCTGCGGCGGTTATTGATCAGCCGGATCGCCCCACCAAGCCTTTCTGCCGTGATCTGCCGACCGGTGATCTCTTCGATTTTGCTCTTGAACCGCAGCACCTCGCTCTTGAAAAGAGCGCGATCGGCGTCCCGTTTCATTTGCGGCAGCTCCATGACATGCATGGGCACATATTCTTCAAAGATTTCATAAGCCTTTTTCTTGCCGTCGCAGGTGGTCTCTCCGACCACCAGATCACAACTCTCGATATACGGGCACAGCTTGGCCAATTTGAACCCAACAAAGGACTTGATCAACGCGCAAGTGTTGCGGGGCAGAATCTTTTCCGCCGATTCTTTGCCGATTTCCGCGCCGGCGCACAGCCCGACACATACACCGTCGGCCGCCCAGACCAGTTCCTCGGGCACAAATACGCAGAAGGTGCCGATGATCTTTTTCTCAGCGGCCTTGGCCTTTTGAAGCTCCTGTATTCGCAGTCCGTGCACTTCCGACAGGACAAAATCCAGATATTCCATGCCCTTGAGTCGCTTATCCTGGCTTAAATAAATATCGCCGTAAAATTGACCCAGGACCTTCAGAAGTCCGTCATGAGCACTGATATCCAGTCCAAGCTGTTCCCACATGGCGGTATACTTGTCGTCCATCGTCTTCTTCCTTTCCGCGTTATTTGCTTATAATATTTTCCTGCCCGACACGAAGATAGTCAAATAGGTAATCATAATAATCACTGAGATTTTGTATTGATTTTTTGAATGGCACCCTGGGCCATGGCATGCAGGATCCGCAAAGCAGCGAGAATTTTTTGGGGGAGATATCGACGCTGTCTATACCAAGGGCCGATTTGGATTGAAATTAGCGATTTGACCTGTTTTTACGTTGTCTTGTAAAATAATTATAAAAAGTTGGAAAGGAGAATCCTTCATGGAGCCATTAGATTGCAAGGGCCTGGCCTGTCCGCAGCCTGTGCTCAGGACAAAACAAGCGATCGAGGAAAATCCGGAACAAAAAGAATTTAAAGTTCTTGTTGACAATTCCGCTTCAGCGCAGAATGTGCTCCGTTTTTTTGAGAGTCAGGGGTTTTCTGCCTCCCTCCAGTCCGCGGGTGAGGATTTTGAGGTCACAGGGGTTCGATCTGATGAGGTGCCGGCAGCACCCGCTGAACAGCAAAGGGCCAGGGCGGGGGAAAAGACCCTGATCGTGGTGACATCCAACAAGATGGGTGCCGGTGACGATACGTTGGGTGCGGGGCTCATGCTCAATTTTCTTAATACGATTCACGAGTTGGGAAAGGCCCTCTGGAGGCTGGTATTTCTCAACAGCGGGGTCAAGCTGACCATCGACGGGGCCGAGACATTGCCCACGCTTCAGCATTTGGAGGCCCAAGGCGTCAGCATCCTGGTCTGTGGGACCTGTTTGAACCACTTCAACCTGCTTGAACGAAAGCAGGTGGGCGAGACCACCAACATGCTGGACATTGTTACGAGTCTTCAACTTGCCGACAAGGCAATCGTGATTTAAAGAGTCCGACATGAACGCATGATTCCTCGCTTTTGTGAAGGTTTCAAACGCATCGAAGGCCCCGACGGCTGAGCGGTTTGTGCTGGCGGGCCGGCGTCAGGTTGACGATGCAAACAACACAGGCGGCGCACCATCGCGTCTCGAAATTCAACCGGGTTACCACCCTGACAGCAACTCTGGATAGGGTATCGCACGCATGCATTCAGTGCAATTTGTGCTCTCGGGAATGCGGCTTTTTGCAGCATTACGGCACGCCCAAAGAGATTGCACAGGGATTTAAATCCTCGCACGACCGATACGCCATGGCCTTTCAGTGCAGCCTGTGTCACCTGTGCGCGGCGATGTGTCCGGTGGATGTCGATCCGGCCGCCATGTTTTTTGAGATACGCCGTGAGGCCGTCCGCCGGGGGGCTGGGCCGATGCCCGGACACCGCCGGATCCTTGAATACGAAAGACGCAGCACATCAAAATGGTATTCCTTTTATGCCCTTCCCAACGGCTGTGACACAATATTTTTCCCCGGATGCACCCTGCCCGGAACCCGCCCGGACAAGACATGGTTGCTGTTTGAGCATATCAAAGCGTCGCTTCCCAGTTTGGGCATTGTTATGGATTGCTGTACCAAGCCTTCACATGATCTGGGCCTGCAGGAACATTTCACCGTCATGTTTGGAGAGATGAGGGGGTATCTGCTCGGAAACGGGATCCAGCGGGTGCTGGTGGCGTGTCCGAGCTGTTACAAAATATTCAAGGCATATGGAGATGGCCTTGCCGTTGAGAGCGTTTACGAGTTTCTGGCCGGAGACGGGCTGCCCGTCCCGCGACGGCTGTCCGGCACGGTGGCCGTACACGACCCGTGCGGGGTCAGACATGAAAAGGCCGTCCACCGTGCGGTGCGACACCTGTGTGAGAGACAGGGCCTGGCCGTCCAGGAGATGGATCACCACGGGACCAGGACCCTGTGTTGCGGGGAAGGCGGATCGGTGGGCTATGTGGCGCGGGAGTACGCTCAAAGATGGGCTGCGTTGAGAAGGAGCGAATCCAACGGCGCTCGTTTGATGACCTATTGTGCGGGGTGCGCACATCACTTGGGCGCAACCGCTGCTCATGTCGTGGACCTGTTGTTTGAGCCTGAAGCCACCATGGCCGGAAAGGTCAAGGTGTCCAGGGCCCCTGTGACCTATTTGAATCGCCTCAGGCTCAAGAGGCGCTTCAGAAAAGCGGTCAAAGGCGCGATTACACGAGAGCGCCCATATATTTCAAGGGCTTTGCGCAACCTCCGCCCGGCAGGCGGGTCGTCTTCCCGCAAGGCGATATAATTCAGGCCGAGCCCGCCTGAGGCGGGTCCGCCTCAGGCGGACATATCGCCTTTCGGCAAAACGACCTGACTGCCGGGTGGCCCGGACACTTCCGGCCTTTTTGTGCGGCGAGACACAGCGGCTTATCGTACGGCCGGGATATGGGCAAAGATGCTGAGGTGATCAAGCCCTATACCCCTCATTTTGTGTATCACGGCAGTGGAGAGGCGTTTCACTTTGTAACGCCGTGCAAGGGGGGCTGAAAACTATCCGGTAATTCCGGCCACCCGGGCGTTTCCATAGGGTGGGGCATAGAATTGTTTTAGGCTCAACCGGCTTTTCCGCCCGCCCAGGCTGCGGACGAACTCACAGTAGATGTCCTTGTCGAACTTTCCCAGCTTGACCTCGTTTCCAATGATTTCATCCAGGGTGTCAAAGGGTTCCATGGCTTCTCGGTAAGGCCGTTCATCCGTTGTGAGGGCCTCGTAACAGTCTATAATTCCAACGATTTTTGCAGTTTCGGAAATGTTAAATTTGCCCTTCGGGTACCCGCTGCCGTCCAGTTTTTCATGGTGTTCCAGGGCGGTCAAGGCAATCTCTTTTTGGGCAAACTTGCACCCCCTCAACAGATCGTACCCGATGGTCGTATGCCTCTTAACCTCTTCGAATTCTTCTTCTGTCAGCTTGCGCGGGGCCGCCAAGAGGTGGGGGTTGATCTTTGTTTTGCCCACATCGTGCAGCAGGGCAGACAGCCCCAGGGTCCGAGCCTGTGCCTCTGGATAGCGCATATGGAAGGCAAAGGCCAAAGCAAAGGCCATGACATTGATGGAATGCATGATTACGGAGTAGTCCGTGCTGGACATGTCCACGAGCGTCTTGATAACATCACTTTGCCTGATATAGTCGTTTACGAGGAGTCCCACCGTATCGGAAATGCCTTCCAGACTTCCGCTCCTGGGCTCGGCCAGGGTTTCCTGCACCACGTTGACAACGGTCTCTTTGATCTTGGCCGGCTCTTTGGCCTCAACAAAATGTTCCAGCTCTTTATTGAATCCCTTCTGGGCCTCCCGCAGACCCCTGAGCTTGTCTGTTTGCCGGATAAACAACACCTTGGGGTGGATGCCGTGTTCGAGGCGCATTTCACTTAAGGTAATGCCTGCCCGCTTGTACAGCACGAACCCCTTGCCCTCGGCGCGGGCATACAACTCCACGTCCCTGTAGAACCTGAGCTGTGACTTTGTGGCAGGGATATACTGGGCGGTGCCCATGGCGTATCCTCGTTGGTGCCGGATACCTGTCCGACCGGGGGCAAAATTGGCCGGCTGTCCGGATCGACCTCCCCGAACTTCGTATTCGGCAAAACCGGGGGTTCTATTGAATGGAATTCGGCCGGAGCGGGCGTAACGGCGAGAAACAGACCCGTGTGGGTCCGTGCCCCCCCGGCTAAACCGGGGGGCACGGACTCAGTCAATTCGCAACCTTCCTTGCGGGTGGTGCCCGATGACCTCGCCGATGATTGCCGCGGATTCCACCCCGCCTTTTCTCAATTTATTGAGGCAGTCCCCGGCCTCGTCCGGCGCGAGAGCGATGATCAGACCGCCTGAGGTCTGCGGGTCAAACATCAGGTCCAAAAGGACCGTTTCCAATCCAGGACGGACTTCCACCAGGTGCTCACAGAAATGCTTGGTAGCGTAACTTCCCTCAGGAATCAGGCCCATGGCCGCGTAGTCTTTGGCCTCGGGGATGATAGGGACGGTTTGGGTGTGAATGGCGATTTCCATCCGGTCACATCCGTACAGGCATGAACATTATATTTTAGCATGATTTCTCCAGCCCGGTGATTTAAGGTGGATGCAACATTGATGAGAGTTGTGATGGCTCGAGCGCCCGCCAGCTTGCCTTTGACCGCTGTTGCGATGATTCCCGTTCCGATAGGTTTTGTCAGGATGAGGCGGTCGCCGACCCGTGCACCATGATTGGCCAAGACCCTTTTCGGGTGGACAACGCCCGTGACGGACAGGCCGTATTTTAGTTCCTGATCGTCCACACTGTGTCCGCCTACCAGGGCTGCGCCAGCCTCATGGATCTTTTCCAGTCCGCCCCGCAGGATTTCCTTCAGGATCTCTTTTGGCATGGTATCGATCGGAAAGCACACGATGTTCATGGCGGTCAGGGGCCGGCCACCCATGGCATAAACGTCGCTCAACGCATTGGCTGCGGCGATGCGTCCGAAATGAAAGGGATCATTGACAATGGGGGTGAAAAAATCCAGGGTCTGCACCAGGGCGGTATTGTCATCCAGCTGGAATACCCCGGCATCGTCTGACGTCTCCATGCCCACCAGAAGACGAGGATGGCTGATCAAGGGGAGATCTTTGATGACGGCTTCCAGGACCCCTGGACTCAGCTTGGCAGCTCAGCCGGAGGCCCTCACCTTTTCCGTTAATGCAATGGGATCCCTATGTGTTGTCATCGTGAATTCGGGTCCTCAACCCTGACTCCGGTATTACGCCAGCACTGATAGTGGTGGCCCCGGAAAGGTTCTGAGATCTATCACTTCCTGCGCCCGGCTCAGATTTCAATCCTCTGTATGGATGGATACCCATTTTATACTTCCTTTTTTCCCTTCCATCAACAAAAGCAAAACCCCCGACTGAAAAATCCAGGGGCTTTGCAGGAATGTCGCCTCAGAGATGACGGTTATTCAGCTTTTTCCATGGGGTACTTGGCCTCTTTCCAGGCTTTGATGCCCCCTGGGTAACGGTAAACATTCTTGTAGCCCAGCCTGACCGCCCAGGCTGCGCCGTTATGGCTACGGGTGCACTTGACAAAGCCGCAGTAGACCACCACCGGTTTGTTCTTGTCCGGACCCAAAAGCGCTGCATAGTCCTGTTTTGTCTTGCCGGCGGTTTCCTTGGTGTCCCAAGAGTTCATCTCCGGAATCGGAAACAGGAATTGTACCGCCCCCGGGACGTGATTCTTTTTGTAGCTCGCTTCATAAGGCATGCTATCCACGACGACCATGTCTTTGTTCTGATCGATCCATGCCTTGAGTTCTTCGGTGGTGACGATGTCATAGCCCCCACGCTGGACCTCTCTGACCAGCTTGACTGCTTTTGCCTCGGTTTCAAGCTCTTTCTTGCCCCAGCAAAAGCCATTTGCGGCCGTACCCACCGTGAGTATACTCGCTACCAGTAACGCCAGCCAAACCTCGCCCTTTTTCATGTCTCCATGTCCTCCTTTCCACAATGCGGGTTGTTTTGTTTGAAACGCAGGTGCCGAAGAGCCCCCATCGGAACCGTGCGGCGCCACCACACCAGATACACGGCAACGGCTGCCATTACGATATCGCGGAACATGGCAGCCCGAAGAGCCCCTTGCTCGGCCAGGTCATCCATGGAAAAACAGCCGCAATCGACATCCAGGTCCTTTAAGACTCCAAACCACAGTACGCTGATAAACAACAACAACAGGGCCAAAACGGTGCCCAGTGCGCCGGGTATATCCAGCGCAAGGCCCAGACCCGCGGCGACTTCGAGCAGTGGCAGGCCTATGGCGGTCGGGGCGAGCCAGGATTGGGGGACCAGGTCATAGGCGGAAATGATGTCGGCAAAACCGGTCACATCGCCAAGTTTTGCCAGACCCGCCCAGATAAAGACAGCCCCGAGCCCTAAGCGACCGGCACGATACAACCACGCAGACTCCAGAGCACGTTTCAATGCCCTCTTATTGATCCTTTTTCGGTTCAGCAATGTTCCCAATGCCGGCTCCGTATGCCTTTGATCCCCGGATGTCAGGTCTTTGTCTAATAATTCAGATTAATAAAAAAACGCACATGGGTCCAATATGTAATATCGATGGAATCCGGCGATAGCTATTGAAACAATCTATTGAATAGGGAAGTGAAGGGATGAATCCGCGCACAATCCCCTATCGGCAGTCAGGTCCTCTTGCCTCAAGACGATTTGATCCAGGCCGGGCCGTGCGTCCGCCTGAGGCGGAATCGGCATATCGCCGTTCGGCAGAACAACCCGACTGCTGAGCAGCGGGTGAGGCAAAATATGGCCCTGTAAGCCAGAGACGAGCCTTGCAAAACTCTCGAAAAGGGATCTACTTATGGATGGAAACTAGCTTGTGGGCTCCAGGGCCTCCAGGGCCTCCAGGGCGGCCTCCTTGACCGGTTCTTCAAAAGACCCGTCCAGTACAGCCTTTAACATGGGCACAGCGTGTCGGGCGCCGGATGTGCCCATCACATAGAGGATATCTCCCTTGATCGGGTCAGGCGCATCGGGAAACCGACTCCAGAGCGGATCAACCACCTGCCCGGCAAGGCAAGGGTCTTCAGCAGCGATGGTTTCCAGGACCACTATGGCGCCGAGCCGGACAAATATCTTTTCGTGCACAAGCAGGTCCAGGAGCGCGGGGAAAATCTGTTTGTGTTCCAGCATGATGCGGGCAAGGTCGAAGGCCTTTCCGTCTTTGATCATATTTTCCAACGAGGTTGCTCCCAGCCTTGACGGATCACGTTTTGCCGCCAGATGGGCCAGCTCTTCAAGCGGGACCGGTCCGGTCCATCGAAATTGGTTATCCAGAAGGACCGTCGGAGCCGAGCGGACCCCATATTGAGCGGCGATATCGGGGAAAAGCCCCCCGTCGATGACTGTGACATAAATCTGTTCACTTGCGTTGTGAAACCGGATCAGCCGACGGACCGTTTCAGGACACTGAGGACAGTGGTTGGTCACGAAGAGTTTCACAAAGACCGGCAAGGTGATTGCGGCAACCGCTTCCTGGACCGGCCGGGTTAATTGGGCAGGTTCAGCAGGGCCTTGGGACAACGCGGCGAGAAAGGGATCCAGTTCGTGTCCCATGGGAAGGGCGTGATATTCCAACCGGGGGCCGACTGCCAGTACCGGAGGCTCCTCGGAGGCCTCCTTTTCCCGGGTCAGCCGAACGCAGGGCGCAAGACCACACAGCATGTCGCAAAAGTGTTCGAACTTGGAGCTTCGTTTATCCTCGGTCGTGACGAGTTGTAACGTCACGTCACGGCGGAGCCCTTCATTCCACTGTTGAATGCGTTGTTTTTCTTTTGGTGTCAGACCCATTGCTTTGTGTTTCCACCGGGTGGGTACCAACCACGATGGTCTGGCCATGTTGCAAGACCAGGAAGGCGTTTTTTGACATCCCTCTTTGCGCCAAGGCCTTTTTGAGCCTTTCGGGAGGTTCGTCCAGGGGTTCGTCGGCCAGGGCAAAGGTTCCCCAGTGGATGGCCACGGATTTTCTTGACTGCACATCCAGGTGGATTTGCACGGCCTCTTCCGGCGAGACGTGGTGGCCGTGCATAAAGGGCCTTGGCGCATAGGCCCCAATGGGAATGGCGGATAAAGCCATGGGACCAAATCGGTCCCCGATCTCTTTAAAGATTCGAGAGTAACCTGTGTCGCCGCAAAAGAAAAAAGAAAACCCCGGCCGCCGGACGATCCACCCGGCCCACAATGTCTTGTTGCGCTCAAAAGGTCGCCTTTTGCTCCAGTGACGTGCCGGAACAGCGATCATCTCCAGATCCCCGCACGGTTGTTTTTCCCACCAATCCAGCTCATAGACCTGCTGAATGCCGAGATCCCGGAACCAGGCCTTGAGTCCCAACGGCACAAAAAAAGCCGTTCGTTTGCCTCCGGTCCGGTGGTGCAGTGCCAAAATGCTGGGTTTGTCAAGCGAATCATAATGGTCGTGCGAGATCAGGACCATATCGATAGGAGGGAGCAACTCCATGGACAGCCCGGGTTCGACGACCCTTTTGGGTCCGGCCCATTGCACGGGAGATGCCCGTTTGGAAAAGTGAGGATCCGTGAGAATGTTTTTTCCGTGGATCTGGACCAAGACCGTGGCGTGGCCGATCCAGGTAAGCGTGGTTTTTTTTCGATTGGCCTTGAGAAAGGCGGGATCGTTTTTCGCGACCGGAAAGCCACAGGCTTCAATGGGAGATATGTTTTTGGACAAACGCCGCCAGCGCCATTTCAGAAAATCCAGAAAATCGGGCGAGCTGTGCTCGTAGAGGTTCCTAAAACCCTCGGGACCGTGGTGCGTCTGTTCCGAAGCGGACCATGTATTGCCGGAGGATATGAGCAAACCGAACATCATTGTAATTAACACAAGGTGCCACAGGGTTTTTTCCATAGCCAATCCGGAAGGTCGGAGCAAATCCGGGGCGAAAAAAACGGCACTTCGGGCCATACTTGCCGGATCAACAATCCCTGGATTATCCCCCGGAGTCGCCGATCCAGGCCTGCAGTGTTTGGATAATCTTTTTCGCCTGATCTTTGCTGGAGATGTTGAACTTGGACTGTTGTCTGTACTCTCCGCCAATCTTTCGGTAACGGCGTATCGTAAAACGCTCAGGGCCGTAGTCACGCTTTTCCCGATTCCATTCCCGGTACTTGAACAAGATGGTCGTCCATGCGCCCTTTGACAGGACGGCCTTGTCCAGTTCTTTTACGATTACCTCATCACCCTCCCGGTAGCTGATGGTGATGTCATCAACCTTGGATGCCATTGGATTTCCTCTATTATAAAGAATAGGCAGCCCGGCCGGATCGTTTCGACCCGTGGGCCGCCCTGATTGATCCTGATTTCCTTGTACCACAAGCGTAAATACAAAGGCAACGCCCTTGACCGTATCCGGCCCCACGGTCTTGCGTTTTTCCAAACAAGGGGCTCGGTAAGACACGGCCGGCCCATAACCCAAATCCGCCGGTTGCCGATTTTACCGGATCTGCTTTGTTGGTGGGCGCTTGAAGTACGAAAGTACGTCGGCACGCCCACTGCCTTGCCTCTCCGGCAAACTCGGCAACCGGTGGATCCGGGATACGCATCGTGATTTTCGGATTCAACCTTTTCTGGTATGGTCTTCCATGGTGTTACAAGCAATTCCATGTCGCATTGTTAATAATTAAGATGTCCGGACGAAGTGAACATACAGCCCTTGCCCGATTTATTGAGGGCTTAAAACAGGATCGTCAGGTGCAAGACGCGGTGGCCTACCATCGGTATATCCCGGCCAGGCCCCCGGAATTTGGTCCGGATCCCGCGCTGGACCTGCGACTTCAAGCAAGAATGTCCGAGTTGGGCATCTCCCGGCTTTATTGCCACCAGGTAGAGGCCATTGAACGTGTCAGGCAGGGACATCACGTGATCGTGGCTACCCCGACGGCCAGTGGAAAGAGCCTGATCTATAACCTGGCTGTCCTTGAGGCAGTCCTCAAGGACCGGCACGTTCGGGCTGTCTATGTCTTTCCGCTCAAGGCGCTCGAACAGGATCAGATGAAAAATCTTCGTCCCTGGCTGGATATAGGGGGAAAGGAACGAATCCGGGCCGAAATTTATGATGGCGACACCTCCGCGTACCGGCGCAAAAAGATCCGCGCTGATCCCCCGCAGATCCTTTTTACGACTCCGGACATGCTGCACCAGGGGATCCTGGCCTTTCATGAAGGCTGGGAAGGGCTGCTTGGGCATCTGACCTATGTGATTCTTGACGAGGTCCACACCTATCGGGGAATTTTCGGGTCACACGTTAACCAGGTGATCCGCAGGCTCAAGCGGCTGTGCCGGCACTACGGTTCCGATCCGCGTTTTGTCCTATTGTCCGCGACGGTCAGCAATCCGAAAAGATTCGCCACATCGCTCATCGGTGAGGACGCAGAGGTGGTCGACACCATGGGGGCTCCGGTGGCCGGGCGCCATTTTGTCTTTTTAAATCCGGTGGAGAGTGCCAATTTCACGGCGGCCGGACTCTTTGTGCAATGTGTGAAGCAGGGTTTCCGGACCATCGCCTTTGCCCAGTCCAGAAAGGTGACAGAGCTCATCCATATCTGGGTTTCCCGCATGGCGCCCCGGTTGCGCAAGAAGGTCTCTTCGTACCGGGCCGGTTTTATGCCCGAAGAAAGGAGAGACATTGAAAGACGCCTGGCCGCCGGGGACCTCTTGGGTGTGGTCTCTACCAGCGCCCTGGAGATGGGCATCGATATCGGCTATCTGGATATTTGCCTGCTGGTCGGCTATCCGGGCACTGTGATCGATACCTGGCAACGAGGCGGCCGTGTGGGGCGCTCCGGCCGGGAGTCGGCCGTTATTCTGATTGGAAAGCCAGACGCCCTGGATCAATATTTTATGAAACACCCCGAGGATTTTTTCGAAAGGTCCTACGAAGCGGCGGTCCTGGACCCAGACAACCCGCACGTTATGGATGCGCATCTGCCGTGCGCGGCAGCGGAGAAGCCTCTGACGCGCCGCGACCGGGCCTTCTGGCCGGCCGGCCTGGCTGAGCGCCTGGAAGTCCTGGAACGTCAAGGGCTTTTAAGGAGAACCGCCGAAGAGGATCCCATGTGGTTTGCTTCGGCGCGTCGGCCGCACCGGCATGTGAACATGCGTTCGGCCGGCGAGACCTTTGTAATCCTGGAAAAAGGCAGCGGAAAACCCATCGGCACCGTGGACGGCGTGCGGGCGTTTAAGGAATGCCACCCCGGGGCCGTGTACCTGCATCGAGGCCGGCAGTATCTGGTGGACGCGATCGACCTGGCCAAGCACAATATCATCGCCCATGTGGCGGACGTGCGGTACTTCACCCGGGTCAAGAGTGACAAGGAAACACAGATCCTTGAAATCCATCGCAGCCGTCCCCAAAGACAGTTCGTGGTCCGGGTGGGCCGTCTCAGGGTGACGGAGGTGATCACGGGATACGAGAAACGCGCCCTTCCCGGACAGACGCTTCTGGGTACCGGGTCTTTGGACCTTCCTCCCAACATCTTTGAGACCATCGGGTTGTGGATAGAAATAGAAGAGAGCATCAGGGCCTATGTGGAACAACAGGACCTGCACTTTATGGGCGGTATCCATGCCATAGAGCACGCGGCTATCGGCATGTTCCCCTTGTTTTGCCTGTGCGACAGGGACGACATCGGAGGCATTGCCTACCCCTTTCACCCTGAGGTGGGAAAGGGTGCGGTCTTTATCTACGACGGCTATCCCGGGGGCGTGGGGCTTGCACAACACGGCTTTGATATTATTGTCGATCTCTTGGAAAAAACTGCGGCCCACCTGAAAAGCTGCATGTGTGAAAACGGATGCCCGTCATGTATTCATTCGCCCAAGTGCGGTTCGGGAAACAAACCCCTGGACAAACAGGCGGCCTGTGTGATCCTGGATGTGTTGCTGGGTACCATTGCATTGAGCCGCCTGGCCGAGGCGTTCCCCAGGATCGAGGCTTCCCCTTTGTCCCGGGTTGCTGCCCGGCCTGAACCCGAAAAAAAGGAGCCGCGCGTGCTTTTTTTCGACCTGGAGACGCAGAGGACCGCCCAGGACGTTGGGGGTTGGGCGAACGTGCCGTTGATGCTGGTCTCGGTGGCTGTCGTGTTTGACAGTCTCGAAGATACGTTTCGGACGTATGAAGAGGACCGCATCGAGGACTTATTGGACCACCTTGAGACCGCAGATCTGGTGGTGGGCTTTAATGTCAAGCGCTTTGATTACCGGGTTCTGGGAGCCTATACCGGAAGAGCGCTGGAGCGACTGCCCACCTTTGATATCCTTGAAGATATCCACCGCCGGCTGGGGTTTCGCTTGAGTCTGGATCATCTGGCTTCGGAGACGTTGAACCATCCCAAAACCGCCGATGGGCTTCAGGCCGTGGCCTGGTTCAGGCAGGGCGAGATGGAAAAGCTGACCGAATACTGCCGAAACGACGTGGTCATCACCCGGGATCTTTTTTACTACGGGCTTGAAAAAAAAGAGCTCATCTATCGGGAAAAACGCCGAAACCGGCGTATGCGGCTGCCTGTGGACTGGCACCTTGCCACCATATTAAAACGGTGCGAATCCGCTTGACAGATGGGTGGCAAATGATGATTGTTCGTTTTAAGAGTGACGGCGGTTGGGCTGGTTTGCATCCATTTTTACCGGATCTGCTTTGTTGGTGGGCGCTTGAAGGTCAACAGTACGTCGGCGCGCCCACCGCCTCGCATCTCCGGCAAACTCGGCAACCGGTGGATTTGGGATATTGGCATCTGTCTTGTCTGTTGTGGAGTAACAAAGTATGCGTTTCAATACAGGACTGAGGGCCTATACGGCCAAAAGAATCGAAGAGATAGAACGGGCGGACATTTTAGTCGGGATTCCGTGTTATAACAACCAGGGAACGATCGAACACGTGATCCGGATGGTCAGCCATGGATTATACAGTTATTTTTGAGTGTTACGCTCAATTATCATGGTCGCCGACGGAGGATCTACCGATGATACACGGGAGGTAGCCAAGGAGTTTCAGGTGAAACCCTGGCAGGAAAAGATCGTGTCTATCTACCGCGGCCCGGCCGGCAAGGGATCGGCCTTCCGGTCGATTTTTGAAGCCGCCAAACGGCTGAGGGTGCGAGCCTGTATGGTCGTGGACTCGGACTTGCGCTCAATCACCAGTGACTGGGTGAAATACCTCCTGGAGCCGATCCTGGACAGGGACTACCAGTTTGTCACCCCGCTCTACTCCCGGTACAAGTATGACGGGACCATTACCAACAACATTGTTTACAACCTGACCCGGGCGCTCTACGGCCTGCGGATTCGCCAGCCCATCGGAGGAGACTTTGCCTTCGTGGGCGAACTGGCCCAATACTATATGGAACAGGACGTCTGGCAAACCGATGTGGCCAGATACGGCATCGACATCTGGATGACCACCAATGCGGTGACCAACAATTTCAAGATCTGCCAGTCCAACCTCGGGGTCAAGGTTCACGATGCCAAGGACCCGGCCGAATCCCTGGGACCCATGTTTCGGCAGGTGGTCCACACTCTTTTTGTGCTGATGGAGCAAAATGAAGGGGCCTGGAAGTCCGTTCGCGGCAGTCGGACCGTGCCCCTTTTCGGCATGGAGGGCTATCAGGAACCTGCCCCGATCGCGGTTGACCTGGGCAGGCTGGTTCAAGAGTACAAGACCGGCTTCAGGCAATTCAAGGGCCTGTACAAGGACATCTTCTCTCCTGAATGTTATGAAGAAATCAAGCGCTGTGCCAAGAAGGCGAAGACGAAATTTATCATGCCGGTCAAGACCTGGGTCATGGTCCTTTATGAAACAGCGGCCACATTTCACCGGTGGAAGGACAACCGGACCCAGCTTGTCAACCTGGTTACCCCCCTGTATCTCGGCCGGGTGGCATCATTTATCAACCAGACCAGGAAGATGAATTCCGTCGAGGCCGAACAGGTCGTGGAAGAACAGGCCCAGGTCTTTGAAGACTACAAGGATTACCTCGTCCAGTTCTGGGATGCCCGGCCGTAGGGGCCGCAACAGGAGCGTCCGGCCCAACGCTGCGGGCTACTGTGTACCCTTGTGGCGTTTTTCGCGTATCCTTTTTCTCATCTTGGCCCAACTGCTGCCGAACTCTTCGCGGGTGAGCACGCCGTCCCCGTCCGTGTCTGCTTCCTTGAATCGGCGTTCATGGGGGGCCATGAATTCTTCATGGGTGATCTTACCGTCCTGATTCGTGTCCAGATAGTCGAAATGGGACTTGACCCGCTTGGTGGCCTGCATGCGCTTGCCATGCTTCCAGGACTTGCCAGGGTGCATTTGCTCGGTGGAGGGTTCTTGAGTGGAGACCTCATCGTCACCTGCCTTCTCAGACGTGGCCAACACGGGCCGGACTGATGCCAGCGCGAGGACGAGACCCAGAACCAAGGTCATCAGAAATGTCTTTTTCATACGTGACTCCTTTCTGTTGGACAATATGCGTGGTATCGACCTTTCCTGAGATTCGGGGGACCTTCCGGCGGTGCCGAGAACTCCGAGGCGTAGCCGGGCTGAATTGTCACGGTCGGGGTTGAAAATGCCGTTGCAAAAGAAAAGGGGTGACCCGTAACGGCCAACCCCTTAAAATCACTGGAGCCAGCGATGGGATTCGAACCCGCGACCTACTGATTACGAATCAGTTGCTCTACCCCTGAGCTACGCTGGCACTAATATATTTTTTACCGCATCCGGACCGCAAAATCAAGACGCAAGCCCGCGGAGAACGCCGTCCGGGGAGAAAAGGGCCATTTCTGGATGGAAACTAGCCCAGGGCTTGCTCAATTTGTCGCTGCATCTTTTTGACAAGCGCCAAGGGGTCCGTGGCTTGGCGAATTGGGCGACCCACCACAATGTAGTCCGCACCATTGTTGAACGCGGTTTGAACATCAACCACCCGTTTCTGGTCGTCCATCGTGTTTTCCAGCGGCCGAACCCCGGGAACTACGATCAAAAAACCATTTCCCAGGCTTTTTCTAAGGCGTGGGGCCTCCAGGCCGGAAGAGACAACCCCGTCGCACCCGATTTTTAGGGCCCGCTTGGCGCGGGTCAAGACGAGATCTTCAATGGAACACTGAAAACCCAATTCTTCCACGTCTGCTTGATCCAGGCTTGTCAGGACCGTTACGGCCAAGATCTTCGTGTTGTTCTTGTTTTTCGCGGCGGCCTCCAATATACGGTCGTTACCATGTACGGTGGCAAACGTGGCCCCACGATCCTTGAGTTGTCTTACGGCAGAGGCCACGGTCTCGGGCACATCAAAGAATTTCAGGTCCACCATCACTTCCAGATCTCGTCCAAGTATCCACTCAATGATACCGAACCAGCCGGCCAGGAACAATTGCAACCCTACTTTGAAGAATTTGACGCGGCTTTCCAGGCGTTGAACCCATTGTTTGGCTTCGTCAACGGATTCAATGTCCAGGGCGAATATGATCCGTTTTTCAAGAGGGATAGGTTTTTTTCCAGACATGTATATGCCTATACTACGAATATCGGTTTCAAACAAGCCGATGCCGCCCCCGGATCCACCGGTTGCCGAGTTTGCCGGAGATGCGAGGCGGTGGGCGTGCCGACGTACTGTGGTACTTGTGGTACTTCAAGCGCCCACCAACAAAGCAGATCCGGTAAAATCGGCATCACCGAAGGGCCAAAAAAACGAAGATCAAGATGGATCTGCCCCCGCTGAAGCCACGTGAAGGGTTTCAACCAGCGTTTTTGTTCAACACGCTGCAATCATGCCATAAGAGTCCGATCTTCGTTTTTTTGGCGGTGGATTTGGGGGCCCCCCTGTCCTTGAATACCGTTCCGTTCTCGCCTATAATTATTTAATCGGTCGCTGCAGGATCGAACGTATTGTACCCTGCCGTTACAACGCTGTGAAAGGCGGGCAGAAATGTCCGTAATATAAAATTGTTAGGGCATTCTATTTCGGAACTTTCGAAATGTCTTCGTGACACCCAGGGGCGGGTGCGTTGTACGGGTCTTTCCGGGGCCCAGCCGGCTTACCTGTTGAGGCGGCTGGGCGGAGTCTTGAAACGTCCCCTGGTGGCGGTGTGCGCGACGGATCGGGAGGCAACGGCCCTGGCCCAAGATCTTCGGTTTTTTTGGAATGGCGGGGCTGCACCGGTCATCTATTTTCCTTCTTACCGGGTTTCCCCGTATAAACCCCTCTCGTATAGTCCGGAAACATCGTGCCGGCGGATTGAAGCCCTGTACCGGATGCTCACCGCGTCCAATCCGGTTGTGGTGGTGACCACCGTGAGCGGGCTTCTCCAAAAGGTAATACCCAGACAAGCCCTTTCCCGGTGCTGCGACTACGTTGTGACCGGTGAAGATACGGACCGGGACGATCTGGTTGCCCGGTTGATCCAGGCGGGATACCAGGAGGCCGCCCTGGTGGAAGAGCCCGGCGATTATGCGGTTCGAGGGGGGCTGATCGACGTCTTTGCGCCCCTTTATCCGGATCCGGTTCGAATTGAGTTTTTCGGCGACACGGTGGAATCCATCAGGACGTTTTCAGCTCAGGATCAACTCTCACGCGGGTCGCTCGACGAGCTGACCCTCCTGCCTGTGCGCGAAACCGTGCTTGAAGCACCTGCCATCGACGACATCGTAACCAGGGTGCGGGCCCGGGGCCGGCGACTGGAGATGCCGGGCCTGAGGCTTGAACAGATCGTCGACCAACTCCAGCGCTTCTCGCAGTTGCCAGGCATCGGCGGGCTGCTTTCTCTGATTTTTCCTTCGCCTGAAACGCTTTTTGACTATCTGCCCGAGGGGGTCTTGCCTGTGCTGGTCGATCCCGCCGCCCTTAAGAAACAGGCGGCGGACCTGGAGGCCCAGTTGACACAAGGGTATCTCTCAACGGCCGGGCAGGGAGGATTGTGTGTGGAGCCGGAGACCTTATACCTGACCTGGCCCGAGGTCGAGGCCTTCCTGGAACCCAGAACCCACCTGGCCGTGACCTTGATCGGGGTGACGGACGGCTCAGGTCCGGCTTGCGATTTTGCGGTCCAGGACAATGCCCTGCTGGCTCAGGCACTCAAGGCCCGAAAGGATGCTGAGGGCCTGTTGCGTCCCTTGGCCGAGTGGGTGGGCGATTGCCGGGCCGAAGGGCTTGCTGTGTACCTGCTTTGCCGCACGGCCAGACAGGCCCGGAGGCTTGACGAACTGTTGCGGCCCTACGGCATCGGCCCGGGGATCCTGGAGGGATTTGACGGCGGTACGGCGGCCAAACAGGTGCCTTGCATCTGTTTGGGGCACCTGTCTTCGGGATTCGTTTGGCCTCAAGAAGGCCTGGCGATCGTCACCCAGGACGAAATTTTTGGGCGCAGTGTCAGGCCGGCCCCCGCCTCGAGGCCCAAGCCGCAAGCGGCCAAGCTGGCCTTTGAAGACTTGACTTCAGGAGACCTGGTGGTTCATGTGGATCACGGGATCGGCCGCTATGAGGGACTGGTTACGTTAAATGTAGGGGGGATGACCAACGACTTTCTTTTGCTTGAATACAGAGACGGAGACAAATTGTATGTGCCCGTAGAGCGCATGGGCTGCGTACAAAAATACATCGGGGTGGATGGGATTACGCCCAGCCTGGATAAGATGGGGGGAAGCTCATGGCAACGGGTTAAGGCCCGGGTCAAAAAGTCCATCCGAAAGATTGCGGGTGACCTGTTGAGGCTCTATGCCTGGCGTAAGGCCCAGAAAGGCCACGCCTTTTCTGCGCCGGACCGGCATTTTCGGGAGTTTGAGGCGGCCTTTGCCTATACGGAAACCCCGGACCAGCGACGTGCCGTAGAAGAGGTGCTGGCGGACATGGAATCCCCGGTGCCCATGGATCGCCTGATCTGCGGTGATGTGGGGTACGGCAAAACGGAAATCGCGGTCAGAGCCGCCTTCAAGGCCGTGTGGGACGGCAAGCAAGTCGCCTTTCTGGTGCCGACCACAGTACTGGCGGAACAACATTGCCAGACCTTCAAAAAGCGCTTTGAGCCCTACCCGGTGGAAATCGCTACCTTGAGCCGATTCCGTTCCCCGGGGCGGCAGCGGGAGGTGGTCGACCAGCTCAAGCAGGGGCGTATCGACATCGTGATCGGAACCCACCGGTTGCTGCAAAAAGACATCAGCTTCCGGGATTTGGGGCTCCTGATTATCGATGAAGAGCAGCGCTTTGGTGTGGCCCATAAAGAGAAGCTCAAGACCCTTCGCCGCACGGTGGACGTGCTGGCCCTGACGGCAACGCCGATCCCTCGAACGCTGCACATGTCCCTGATGGGAATCCGAGATCTGAGTGTGATTTCCACGCCGCCGGAATACCGATACCCGATCAAGACCTATATCTGCCCCGTAGACGACATGGTTATTGCAGAAGCGGTTCATGCCGAGATGCAGCGGGGCGGGCAAGTGTTTTTCGTGCACAACAACATTGAGACCATCTGGGCGATGGCCCGTCGTATCCAGGGGCTTGTGCCCGGGATCCGGATCGGTGTGGCACACGGTCGGTTGGCCGACGAGGAGCTTGAAAAGGTGATGCTTCGGTTCCTGCATCGCGAGATTGATCTATTGGTGTGTACCACAATCATTGAGTCGGGTCTGGACTTCCCGTCGGCCAACACGATTCTGATCAACCGGGCGGACAAGTTCGGTCTGGCGCAGATCTATCAATTGCGGGGCCGGGTGGGCCGGGGGGATGAACAGGCCTACGCCTACCTGTTTATTCCCCATGAAAGCGCTTTGACCCAGGACGCCCGGAAACGCCTGAAGGTGCTCATGGAACACAGTGATCTGGGCTCCGGGTTTCAGATTGCCATGAGTGATCTTCAGATTCGGGGTGGGGGCACCATCCTGGGCCCCACGCAATCCGGCCAGATCGCCTCGATTGGTCATGAGATGTACCTCAAGCTTATTGAACGCACCGTCAAAGAGCTCAAGGGCGAGCCTGTAGAACCGGAGATCGAGCCGGAGATCACCGCGGGGGTGACGGCCTATATCCCGGAAGACTATGTGTCCCACATCGACCAGCGTATGACGCTCTACAGACGTCTGGCCAGGGTGGCCGATGAGCGAGACCTGCGCGAAATCCGAGAGGAACTCATGGATCGATTCGGCCCCTTTCCAGAGGCGGTGCAGGCCCTGCTGGCAAAGATCGAACTGCGGATTTGGTGCAAGCAACTCGGCATTGAGCGCCTTGAGCTGGGGGTGCATGACATGGTGTTGAGCTTTTCGGAAAGCACCACAGTCACTCCCGAGAAGATCATGCACCTGATTCAGGGCAGCCCCCACCGGTTTCGCATGAGCTCCGATCATGTGCTGCGGGCGCGCACCGAGCCGGATGCCGACGGCAGTGTATTGGGGAGCGCCAAAAAGGTATTGCAAGCGTTGGCGGCCTAGTATAGTTAGGTTCCATCCATTCAATCCGTGGATCATCCACAGGCCGAGCCTGTGGATGATCCACGGATTGAAAATCAAGGGTGAGTTCAACGTTATTGTTTGGATGGAAATGGCCATAACCCACCGGCATGTGGTCCATCAGGTTGTCGCACTGTGTTGCTTGGTGCTGTGCGGGTGTTCCGGAGGCACGGATCAGGCATTACAAACCCGAGAGGTGATTCGGGTCGACGACCTGGTGTTGACCCTGAGACAATTCAATGATTTTTTTGAACCGGTCAGGATGGGTTATCTGGGCGAGGCGGCTCCGGACGACGAAGGCCTGCGGGCGGCACGGGCCCGGTTTTTGCTGGAACAATTGGACGAAATGGTTATTCTCAGGCGTGCCCAGGAGCTCGGCCTCGGGGTGACGCCCGAAGAGCTGGAGGCGGGGCTCAACGAGTTTAAAAGGGACTATGATGAGAACAGCCTGCACGACATGTTTATGAGGCAGGCCATTTCGCCGGAGACCTGGAAGGAACGTACACGCCGGCAATTGCTGGTTCAAAAGGTGGTGGACAGAGACCTTGGGGCAACCATGGTCGTGTCGCCTGAAGAAATAGAGCAGTATTATAATGCCCATTACCGCCAAGTGCCTCAGACGGAGGCGGCCCGGGTTCAGCAGGTCCTGGTGGCGGACAAGTTGCTGGCGGACAAGTTGCTCAAGCGGCTCGCGCAAGGGGAAGATTTTGCCGAGCTGGCGCGACGGTACTCAACCGCACCGGAGGCGGACAGGGGCGGCGACATGGGGTATATCGCCCGTGGCGAGCTGCCCGAAAGCCTTGAAAGCCCCATTTTTGACCTGACCCCGGGGGCCGTGAGCCGGGTGGTTCACAGTCCATACGGGTACCATATCTTCAAGGTCATTGAGAAACGCCCGGCTGGGATTCCTGGGTTGGAGGGGTGTGTGGACAAGATCAGAGAACAGGTCAAAAAGGCGAAAATCGAAGCTGCATACGGACCCTGGCTGGCCAAACTACGGGTTCGTTACCATGTGACAGTCAACAAGGAGATCATTTGATGAACAGGGGGGGGCACG
>JAFDGP010000067.1 GCA_019309245.1 Deltaproteobacteria bacterium
GGATCCAAGACGCAAGGAGATCCTTTACAGCCATGAGTATACCAGGATACACAAGATCGGAGGAATCTATGGTACGGGCTACGGGTTTGATCACCCCTGGGAATTGGTGAGCGGACGCTGGACCTTTCAGCTTTTATACGATAAAAAGATCTTGGCAGAACTGACCTTTAAGGTATACAACCCCGATTAAGCCGGGATATGGAGGACACACCGACATGAAGATCTGGCAGATCCTGGGGACCTGTCTTTTTGTTGCCATTGCCACGGGTCACATTGCCAAGACCAGAGGCCGGTCTCCATGGATATGGGGCATCGTGGGCTTCGCTGTTTTTGGCATTGTTGTTCATACCATTGTGGGCATTTTGGTTTTTCTGATTTTTGCATGAGGGCTTGTCGCATCAATAATGGGGCATCGAAAAATAGAGGTTACTGCCACTGTCTGGGCTCGTGAGACTGCATGGCCAAGGCCCACTGCAGGTCGCGGGGCATGATATAGCCCTTGTCCATCATGACCTCTCCAAGCCTTCTTTTCATTTTTTTTAGGGCCCAAGCGATGTCTTGACGCGTCGCGTGACCGAATTCTATGAGCACTTCCCCGAGTTTTTTTCTGACCATCTTTTGGGCATCCAGGGCGTGAGCGAGCTGTTGCGCGGTGATCCGGTCGGCACGAACCAGGATGTCCCCGAGCTTTAGTTGCTGTTCGGACAATGCCTCGGAGAGTTGGCTGTCCGTGACAAAACCTTCGGATACCAGCACCTTGCCCAGCTTCGGCCTGTGGCGTGCCGCCTTTTTTGCATACTCGACCACCCTGTTTCTGCCGTCTTTTTTCGCCCGGTACAGGGCGTTGTCGGCCCACTCGATCAGGACCCGTGGCGTGGGGCGCTGTCGGTGGCTGTAAGAAGCAATGCCAATGCTCACCGTAACATGGGCGCGGTAGGCATTGTGTGCAAAGGCATGCCAGGCCACCATCTCCCTGAACCTTTCGCACACGATTTGTGCCTTGTGTTGGTCCGTACTGGTCAAGATGATCGCAAATTCGTCTCCGCCGTAGCGGCACAACAGATCACTTTCTCGAATGAATTCTCGGAGCATCCGGCCCAGCTCGGTCAATACGGCGTCTCCGGTCGGATGGCCGTATGTATCGTTAACATTTTTGAAGTGGTCCACGTCCACGATGCAAAGTACGAGTTCGGACTGGTACCTCCCTGCGCGTGCCACTTCCCGATCAAGGGCTTCCATGAAATAGCGGCGATTATAGAGGCCGGTCAAGGGGTCTTTGGTGGACATTTCCGCCAACTTCTGCTGCGCCATTGTGACGGCCCTTGAGAGGTGATACTTCTCCAGGGCATTGGTGATGGCCGCGCTCAACGCGTTTTCACTGACGAGCCGTTTGGGCAGGTAATCGGTGGCCCCATTCTGTATGGCCTGCGAGGCGATCAGTTCGTCTCCATGGGCGGTCATGATGACCACGGGGGTTTCAAGACCTTTTCGCTGGTGAAATTGTAACACGTCCAGGCCGTTTCCGTCTGAAAAGACATATTCAGAGAATATGAGATCAAATTGTGTCTTGGCCAGGGCCCTGGCTGCATCTTGAAACCCTCGGGCTCGAAACAGTCTGATGTGCCGGTGATTTTTGAGAAGGTTTTTGACCTTTTCGAAGTCCGCATCTGAATCCTCAACATACAGAATCTTCAGAGTCTTTGGGTAGGCGTCCGGGGTGGATTCAAGGTCAGGCGGCGTGACCCGGCAGTGGCGGATGCCTTGGATCCTTTGGGCGATTTGTGTAATACGCTGTCCGGCCTGCTCAATAGCGGCGATATGTTCATCAAGCTTCTTCGGATCATTACGGGACGACTTCAACAACTCAATGTAGCGCAGGAGCACGGCGAGGGGCTGGTTCAGTTCACCGGCGCTTGCGCCCGCCATATGGAGCAAGTCCTTGAGCCTTTCTTCCTCGATAATCTGCTGGGCTTCGTCATTCAAGTGACAGAACCTGTGTTTTTCCGCCATGACGCTCGTCCTTTCCTGACCGCAAAAACGTCGTTACATCGCCTCTTTTGTCGTGCACCGGCAAAAAGCCGACAAGGGTAAAGATGGGGCGATTGTCAAGGATTTGACATCGGCACAATCCTGGCCGGGTTGAGCCAGCCGTCCGGGCAATGCCCCCGGGGGCTATTCATACCGGAAGCCCGCCCTACCGCTGGCCGTTAATCCTTTCTCGCAACACGCCCGAACACCTAAAAGTCACCACACGCCTGGGGCGCAGGACCATGTCCTGCCCGCTTTGGGGGTTGCGGCCCTTGCGTGCCTGTTTGTCCTTGACGCAGAACCTGCCGAATCCACTGATGAGGACATCCTCTCCGCGTTCAAGGCTCTTTTTCATGATCTCCAGGAGCGATTCGACCAGCTCCACGGATTGCCCCCTGGGCAGGCCAATACGTTTTCGGAAGGATTCGACGACTTGGGCTTTTGTCAACGTCATTGCCTGTGCCTCCCCTTTAACGCCTGTTGGTTTGCGGCCATGAATGGTGCAAGAGGCCGAATAAAGGCCATACCCCAGATTTAATGCAAGATCAGTTCCACAATCTGTGTTTTGCCAAGAAATCAAGAAAGTTACACAAAGAACCGCGGCCGTAAGAGGTGCGTTTATTCTCTAATATAGTGAAATTCCAGTTAAATCATACAACTCGCCGGGATAATAGTATGTTTTTCCAACTCGCGGCTGTGCAGGTGGGACCTAAAGGCGGGTGGAACAGGCCCTTCGAAGAAGCTCGCCTTTCCCCATTATTGCTTTACGAGGTTATTCAAAACTCTTGGATTTGCACCGTGTATAGTGGAATTTGGGTGTTGGCGGCACGATGATGGGGCTTTGGTCTCTAAATCGAGCGACACCCGGGAAACAGAGCAATTTGTTGTTTTGGAAACTGTCAACTCATCAACTACGCATAGGGGCTCTAAAGATCAGGCAGGCCCAGCCTTGGTCATCCTTGCGTTCAGTCAACCGAAGGCCTTTTCGTGTGATGGATCGGGAGATGGGATCTGCCTGTTGGGTCAAAACACCAGAGACCACCAGCCATCCCCGAGGTGCCAAGTGGGCGGCGATCCGGTCATGCAGTTCCATAATCGCAGAGGCCGAGAGGTTGGCCAGAATGAGGTCGAATCGGCCGGGCAGTTTTTCGAGTGGCGTGCCGCTCACGCGTATCAATGGGCCCATGGCGTTTAGCCGAATGTTGTGCCGGGCGGTTTCCACGGCCACGGGGTCCGTGTCGGTGGCCGTAATATGGGTGAACCCCAGGGCGGCCGCAACCATGGCCAGGATGCCGGTTCCTGTGCCCAGGTCCAGGATGGCCGCTTCATCGTTCAGAAGCGGGCGAAGCGCCTGGATGGATTCCAGGCAGAGCCGGGTGGTTTCATGGTGGCCGGTGCCAAAGGCTTGGCCCGGATCCACAATGACCTCTCGTTCGTTACGGGAAAGGTGTACGGGTTTGGCGCTCGGCCTGATCCATATCGACCCGACTTTGATGGGTTCGAAAAAAGGCAACCATGCGGCAGCCCAGTCTTGGTCTTCGATCAGTCGTTTTTCAACTGCCGGCCCCTGCCGTTCGGCGGGCAGCCATTGGCCGAGCTGTCTCAAACGGTTGTGCACCCGGGCCTCCAGTTCGGCCGACCAGCGTTTCTCCGCAATATAGGCTCGAACAACAGTCCTGAAGGGTGGGCTGTTTTCTTCTTCAATCCACACGCCGGTCAAACCCAAGTCCTCCAGCAGAGGCGCCAAAGCCTCTACCCAGAGGCCAGGGATACGTAGAATGATTTCGACCCACTGTGTTTTTAAGGGCCGTACCCCGGGGCACTCCGCTTGCGCGGCGGCTGGATTTGCCTTGAAGCAATTCCAGAAAGGATAAGTCCGGCACTGGCCGGGCCGGACCGGATACACCGTGCATCGCCTGCCGTCAGCGTCCAACAGCGCGCACTCAAGGTCTCCTTTGATGCGTAGCTCCTTAATCGAAAATCGATTGCCCACGGTAACCAGATAGTCTTTTAGAAAGGCATGAACCTCCAGGCCGAGGTGGTGGGCGATGTCTTTGATCTCATCCGGGGTAACCCACACCTGGCCGGCCTCGCCCCGGCAGCACCGGGCGCGGCATTGGTCGCAGGCCGCGGGGTCGAACGCAAAATCAAAGCCGTTCTGGGTGATCAGGGGCATACTTGCCGAGTTCTCCCAAAAGAGAAACGCTCCATCACGGGGTCCAGACCAGTCGAAAGCCGACATAGGGGTTTCCGAATGCAGGATCGAGCCGTTCGCGAACCGCGCAACGCACGCTTCTGGCGATGTCGTTCCATGCCCCGCCCCGGTTGACGCGAAAGGGGCCGCTAGCCGTGTAAATGGGGTTTCGGGCGGCATGGGTTTCATAAGCGTGATCGTTGTAGGTATCCTCGCACCACTCCCACACATTTCCCAACATATCGTAGAGGCCAAAGGCATTGGGCGCAAACGACCCGGCCGGCGAGGTCACGGCGTAGCCGTCGTCGCAGTCATGGGCCGGCCATGCAAAGCCGTTTCTTGCCTTGGAGGTCTGATCATAGACGTTGGCAAAGCGGCAGGCCTGATCTGGGTCTGCGCCCCAAAAACGGGCAGTGGTAGAGCCCGCCCGGCAGGCATACTCCCACTCGGCTTCCGTGGGCAGGCGAAATGTTACAGCCCCGCCATCGTGTTGAGAAAGCCACCGGGCAAAGGCCCGGGCATCGTGCCAGCTTACATGCACCACGGGCCGATCGTCGCCATCCAGGGATTCTCCGTTTACGGCCTTGCTCTCGTGATGCGGATCGAATCGGCGGTATTGCCGGTTGGTCACTTCGCTACGCGCCATCCAGAACCCATCAAGGCAGACCTTGTGTACCGGGCCCTCGTCCGGATCTTTACCCCCTTCATCCGGCGGGCTGCCCATGGAAAAGCAACCCTCCGGGACCCAGACAAACACCATGCCCGTGACCGGCTCGCGCCAGAGCTGGCCGGGCTTGGGTCCGGATTTGATCAGGGCGACCTTGAGGATGGCCTTTTCACCGGCATGAAGCGTCATGGTTTTTTGCCACGGATCATAGCCGTCCATTTTGACGGCAATTTGATGCTGGCCTTGCTCCACGCCGTCTCGGCTGTCCGGCGTAATGCCGGCCGGGTGGCCATCCAGGATCCACACCGCCCCCGGCGGTGTGGACTGTATGATGATTGTTCCGGTTGTCACAAGACGTTGGAGTTTGAAGGTATAGGTGTTGTTCTGGTTGGCCCGAACCTTCACCCATCTTTCTTGTGGTTGGTAGCCCTCATGAATAATGCGCAAGTGATAGCGTCCCCGTTCAACCGCCATGCCCCGGTGATAGCGGCGCTTGATATTGAGTATTTTTACCGTGGCTTGGGCGGGGTCCGTGTTGACAAACAGACGGCCTTTGGTGAGTTTGGATCTCTTGATGAGCACAACCGGAGCCTTTTCAGGGGGGCAGGTTCCGGAAGCGGCGCCTCCATGGGCCGTGGCTCAACCCGTGCTTTGGGAAGGGGCACGGTGCGACGGATTTTTTCCCTTTGCACGGGGACTTGTTTGACGACCTTTTCCCTGGGCTTTTCCAGCGTTTTTTTAAACCACGGCCATTGGGTCACAACCAAAAAAACGCACAATACAAGCGCCAGGACCAAGAGGACCCTCGCGGCTACCCGAATGTGATCGCGTTTTTTCGCGGTCTTTTCACAAGAGCTATCGGTGTTGTCCTGTCCGGGGGCTCGTGCCACGGTTGCACTATTCTCCTTGGCATTTCAGGATGGGTTTGGTCCCAAAAACCACGAATGCATATTCAGATCAAGGAAAAACAGGCGGAGCGGTCCAGGTCCGCAAAGGTGGGCTATGTTGTACTCCGCCTTGACGCTTTGAGAGACTTCAAAAAGGTTTCCAAGTTGCATACATGCACATGTTTTTCAATGGGATAGGACTCTTTAACGGGCGCGATAATCCAGGCCTGCTTGATATCCAGGTCCCTCAGGGCACTCCAAAAGCCTTTGGTAACTTCTGGCGCCGAGGAGGCCTTGCACTCGACCGCCAGGCGGCTTCTGCCCTTGGTCAGTATGAGGTCCAGCTCCGCCCCGGATGCGGTCCTGAAATAGAAGGGCTTCCAATCGGGAAGCTCAGAGATGAGGTTTTCCACCACGAGACCTTCCCATGAGGCCCCGTACACCGGGTGCCCGAGCAGACTGTCATATGTTTCAATGTCCAAGAGCGCATGGAGGATTCCGCTATCTCTCACATAGACCTTGGGAGATTTAACCAGCCGTTTCTTGATGTTGGCATAAAAGGGGAAAAGCTCACGCACTACGAAGGTTTGTATAAGCAGATCAATGTAAGAACGGATCGTAGTATGGCTGACACCAATAGCCTCACCAAGCCGGGAGCTGTTTAATTGCTGGCCATGGACATGCGCGAGCATTTGCCAAAGACGCTGCAGGGTCTTGGCGGGAATGTTGAATCCAAGCTGAGGAATATCCCGTTCCAAAAACGTTTGAACGAAATTTTGTCTCCATCGCATGCTGCTTTCATCGGATCCGGAAAGAACGCTTTCAGGAAAGCCACCGCGAAGCCACAGCCTCAACAGGCAGGTCCATGGATTTTTAAAGCGCCTTGAAACCTCGGATAACAGGAACGGCGTCAATGACACGAATGCGACCCTGCCTGCCAGGGTTTCCGAACTTTGCCGAATCAGGTCCCGCGACGCAGACCCGAGGATGAGGAAACGGCCGTTTTTGCGGTCATCGTCAATGAGGCTGCGCAGTACCGGGAACAGATCGGTCTTGCGCTGAATTTCATCCAGACAGACCAAACGGCCTTTCTGAAGTCCCAGATACAATTCCGGGTCGTCCAGTTTGCGCAGGTCAGAGGGCCGTTCCAGGTCCAGATAGACTGCGCGCGCCCTTTTCTTGACGATCTGATGGGCCAGGGTCGTCTTGCCGCACTGGCGTGGCCCAAGGATTGCCACCGCGGGAAATTCCCGGAGCAATGTGGTAATATAGGTATGGAGGTTTCGTCGAATATATGTTTGCATATTGAAAGTCTAGCTTGCAATTTGCGAAGACGCAAGGTTTTTTTAATGGCCCGTCAAGAATGCTTCCGCATGTCTTTCTATCACACCCGGCCCTTGTCGGCCATGTTGTCCGCCGGAGGCGGGCTACCTGACAATTGCGGGGTTGCTAATCTCACACAAGGCACACAGAGTACACAGAGACGCAGAGGATTTGTAGGTCAGGTTCTCCGCCAGGAGCAGATTACCTGACAATTCCGGGGTCGCACAGACGTTGTCAGGGAACGCGTCCGCCGGTGGCGGACTTGCTCCCTGAACTGCTTTTCAGCGACCTGGTGGGGTTTTTTTACCCCGGGGACCGCCTTGAAAGGGCTTCCAAGAGGGCGTCCCGCAATCCGGAGGAGCGCTGGATCCGCTGCGAGACCGCAGTGTGCAGGATATTCAGCCGTGTCCATATCTCGACCCGACGCCTGGCACGGGTGATGCCCGTATAGATGAGTTCCCGGGTCAACAGGGGTGAGGCCTTGTCGGGCATGACCAACAGGACGTCGTCAAATTCAGACCCCTGGCTCTTGTGGACGGTCATGGCAAAGACCGTTTCATGATCCGGCAATCGAATGGGATGCAGTTTTCTCAAAAGGCCCTCAGGGGTGGGGAAAAAGACGCGAAGCTCTCCACTTTCCGGATCCGGCCAAGTGATGCCCACATCTCCATTATAAAGGCCGATGTCGTAGGCATTGCTGGTGATTAAAACCGGTCGGCCGCGGTACCATGGTCCGTCATGGGAAATAAGGCCATGGCGGGCGAGCTCATCTTCAATCAGAGCATTGAACGCGACCACCCCATAGGGCCCCTCTCTTAGGGCGCACAGCACTCGAAAGCCGTTGAACCGAAGAAAATACGCCCCTGCTGTCTCAGCCCTCAGATATTCCGAATATACGGGCAAGAGCGTTTGCCGAATTGCTGACCTCAAGGTGCTCAACGCTGACAAGTCATTCCAGACGAGGTCATCGTGCCTGCGGTTTTCCAGGAGGCCGAGTGCTTGATCTGCCTGCCCTGCGTTTACAGCCCGACTCAGGGCATAGATGCCGCTGGACTTGCTGAAACGAAAATTTTCTTGCAGCTCCACTACGCAGTCTGCGAGGGGCCATACTACGCGGTCAGAGCCGGAAGGGGGAATGTCTTGCGTGGTGAGTTGCCTGACTTTTTGGGAAAATTCGCGTGAAAAATCCTGGGGTGGGCCCGCGTCACACAGGTCGCCGAGAACGGCTCCGGCCTCCACGGACGCCAGTTGATCTTTGTCGCCCAGAAGCACCAGGCGGGCATTTGAGTCCAGGGCCTGGACGAGCTTGGACATCAGGGCGAGATCCACCATGGAGGCCTCGTCCACCACGACCACGTCGGCTGGAAGCGGATTGCCCGTATGGTGACGAAAATAGGGTGAGCCGGAAACAGTGCCCAGCAACCGATGAATGGTGGTGGCCTCCTCGGGGATTTTGTTGGTGATGGACTCTTCACATGGCAGGGTTTGTTTGGTAGCCTTGATAGCCTCCTGCAGCCTGGCCGCAGCCTTGCCTGTCGGGGCCGCCAGGGCGATTCTCAAAGAGGCGTTTTGGGATTGCTCCAGCATCAGGGCGAGGATCTTGGCCACCGTGGTGGTCTTGCCTGTCCCGGGCCCTCCGGAAATGATACAGAATCGTTTCAAGAGAGCAACCACCGCTGCCACCTTTTGCCAGTTTACCGCTTTCGACCCCCCTGCCGCCACGTGATCAACCGCTGTACCAAAAAGGCGGTCCAATCCGGGTCTGAGCCGGTCTGAATCGGCCGGCGCTTCATCACCAGACCCCACACGCTCAACAATCTGTCTGGCCAGGATGTCTTGATATTCCCAGTATCGGTACAGGTAGAGTCTTCCCCGATCATCGGTGATCAGGGGTTTACGTTCTCCTGGAGCGCCGACCACACTCGTCTTTTTGATGGCGTAGAGCCAAGCCTGGGCGTCAGGACAAACCACGGGGGCTTTGCCATCGTCAGCCCCCAGCAGAGCTGTGCCTCCAAGTTTGGCGAGGTCAAGACAGATATGTCCCTGCCGGGTCGCATGGCTGACGAGTGCGGCGGCGAGACGGAGCTCTGAAGACTGGTCGTCACTCAGTCGCACCATGAGGCGAGAAAAATGGTCGTCTAACTCATTCAGCAATCCGTTTTTTCGAAGGCGTTCAATAAGGTCTTGGGCCATGATTTTTTATGCGCCATTAGGGTTTGTCTATGAGTCGGTCAGACAGGTGTTGTATCAGTCTCGCGTCAGGCCTGTCACTGAAGACTCCGAAACGATTTCCCACACGTGGATCAATCCCACGGACAAAGAGATAGTACACGCCACCAAAGTGTTTTTCATAGGCGTAGCCGGGTAGCCGGAGTTTCAAGTATTGGTGAAGCGCAACCGTGTACAAGAGATACTGAAGTACATACCGGCCTTTAGCCATGGCCTCTTCAAGCGCCTGTGGGCCGTAGTCTTTAACTTGTCCACCCAGAAAATTGGTCTTCCAATCGATCAGAAAATATCGGTCTCGAACCGTGAACACGAGATCAATAAACCCTCTCATCATGCCCCGGACCGGGGAAAACGTGAGGTCTTTGATGGCCTCGATCGATCCGGTTTGTGCTGAGCGAACCCCGTGCGCTTCGAGCATCTTGTTAAGATCCTCCGGCCGTACCAGATTTAACGGGAAATAGAATCCTAGCTCGGTCAATCGGTGCTCCCGGCCCACCTGGGATAGGGTAAAAGGATGCCCGTTTTGACCCAGATCGGTGTGAAGCACGTTTTGGATCATCTTGCAAAGCGGTCCAACCCAGTCTTGATCAAAACCGAATGCAGAAAGTTTTTCGCTCACCAGGCATTCGAGATAAGTGCCTTCGGTATTTTTGAAGTCCAGTGCTTCGAAGATGCTATGAACACACCGACCGGCTCGGGTTCCTCTTGGAAATGCGAGGATCCCCGTTTCCGGCGGCCCCGAAATTTCTTGGATAATTC